>DAPKRQ010000152.1:0-74431 GCA_031800475.1 Myxococcales bacterium LLY-WYZ-16_1 | reverse complement strand
GGGGGCCTCGCGCTGCTCGCCTTGGTGGGCCTCGGCTTGCTGCTTCGCCCGCAGCTCATCGGCTCGGGGCCCGTGGTGCCCGAAGGTCTGGTGCCGGTGCCCGAGGCCTATGCCACCCATTTCGAAGCCCATCGGGCCGGCCGCTTCCAGGCCTTCCGGGAGGCCATGCGCCGCGGCGTGGCCGAGACCGGGGACCCCTCGTTCGCGTTCAACTGGGGCGTGGTGGGCTTGGCCGAGGGGCGCTGCACCGAGGCTCTGGAAGCCGTGGACCGTTTCGATAAGCTCTGCCGCCGATGCAGCTTGGCCGACCGGGGCCGCGCCTTGGCGGAGCGGGTCGATCGCCGCTGCCGGGCTGTGGTGAGCTGGGACATCCAGCCCCGAAAAGCCCGGGTCGAGATCGATGGGGTTGCCGTGCCCGAGCTTCCCGATCGCCTGGCGCCGGGCCGCCACGAGATCCGGGCGCGGGCTCCGGGGCACCGGACCCGGGAGCAGGTCCTGGAGCTGGAGCCCGGACAGACCGCCCGGGTCGAGCTTCATCTTCCGGCGTCGACCCGTCGCCGAGACGCGCCTTCGGCTCCCGAACCGCTTCGGGTCAGCCGCCGGGTGAGCCGCATCGACCGGGACGCCCCGAACCAAGCGGCGGCCTTGCGTCGGCTGGAGGGGGTCGTGCGCCGGTGCTTTCGGACGCACCTGGACAGGGTGGACCGGGCCCGGCTGTCGGTCAGCTTTCAGGGGGGGAAGTTGCGGAGTGTGGTGCCCGTGCGGGGTACGCCGAACGGCGCGAAGTGGGCGGGCTGCGTGGAGCGAGGCGCGCGCCCCCTTCGGCTCGGCGGAAACGGGCTCGGCCTCGTCACCTACACCCTGGCCCGGTCCGGTTCATCTTCGGCAGGTGGGGGGGACCGGTGATCGGTCGGCGCCGTCCACCGCACGGCAACGGCGATGGCGGCGGTCGGCACATGGAGCACCGGATGGGTCTGGGGCGTCGACGGTCCGAGGACCCGGCCTTGGCGATGGGCCCTTGGACGTGACAAGGGGTCTTCGAGCATGACGCGCCCAGCTCCGAGTCCGGAACTGATCCGTCGCTGCTTGTCCGGGGACCCGCGAGCCAAGGGAGAGCTCGTGGAGCCGTATCTGGAGACGGTGCTCGCTTGGACCCGACGGCTGGCTGGCCCCCCGCTGGACCCGGAGGACCTGAGCCACGAAGCCCTCCTCACGGCCTTGGATCGACTCCACACCCTGCGGAACCCGGCGGATTTTCGCTCTTGGCTGTACGGCATCACCCGCAAGACCGTGGCCAAGTATCGGCGGCGGGCGTGGTACCAGCGTTGGTCCCATTCCGAAGTCGAGACCCACTCGGACCCGCGCTCCGGCCCCGGCGAGGACGCGGAGCGGGCCGAGCGCGCCCGGCAATGCCAGCGCATCCTGGACGCGTTGACCCCGATCCAGCGCGAGGTGCTGGTGCTGGTCGAGATCGAACAGCGGACCGCCAGCGAGGCCGCCGAACTGCTCGGGGTCGGCGAACCGACCGTCCGCAGCCGCCTTCGTCTGGCCCGGGCCGCCTTCATCAAGGTGGCGCGTGAGCAGGGCATCGGCCCGGACGCGTCGACGCGAAGAAAGGCGGTGGGCGCGTCATGAATCAGCCCGAGTTCCCGGACGACCTGTTCGCGGCGTATCGAGAAGAAACGCGGCCCTCGGTGGGCGAAACCCACCGATTGCGCCGAGCCTTGGACCGCTCGGTGGCCCGAAAGGGCCGCACAGAGCGAAAGCCCGGGAGGTTGCCCCGGTGGGGGGGGCTCGCTTTGGCCGGTGCGGTGGCCGCGGGAGCGGCGATCCTGTGGGCGGTCGAGGCCCCGTCGCCCTCGGGCCGTCCGAACCGGGGGCCGCCGGTGGCGGAGCGGGGGACCGGTGCCGGGCCGGCCGAGGGCTCGAAGCGGGGCGAGCCCCGCGGCGGAAGCGAGGACGCCGCGGTTCGACCGGCTCCGAGACGGACCCGGATGGCTCGGGTGAAGACCCTGGCCCGGACCGGGGCGGTGCGACGGGACGGGGTCGAGGCATGGCTGCGGTCCTTTCGGGCCGAGCTGGCCGAGTGCGGGACGGGTCCGTCGCTGACCCTGACCCTCCGGGCGGACCGTTTCGGTCGGGTGACCCGGGTGGATGTGGGGCCGGACGGGGGCGCGAGGACGGCGTTCGGCCGGTGCGCGAAAGCCCGGGCCCGAGCGCTTCGACTGCCGATGGACTTCGGCACGGTGGCGGGTCCCGCCGACGGCGAGCGGCCGGCGGGCACCTTGCGCCTGGCCATCGATCCCCCGTAGCGAACAGGAGACCGATGGCCGATTCGACCGGCAGCCGCGGCCGGCCTGGGGGCCGCCGCCTGGGACGGCCGGCCCAGCGGGGTGGCCCGACCCGGCCGGGGACGCACGGCTTCGCCGACGCTGCACCCGCCTCTTCGCAGCCGCCGGCGGAGGGCCGAGCGAAGCCCCCTCGTCCCGGCCCCGCGGCGGGGTCGGCACCCCGGGGACGACCGGGCCAGATCGCATTGGGCCGGCCCGCGCAACGGGTCCTTTCGAAGGAATCCTCTACGGTTGCCGATGGTGCTCCGCAATCACCCGCTGGCGAGGCGCCGTCCAAACGGCGGCGGCTCCCGCCCGGTCCCTGGCTGGCGCTGGTGGGGGCGGTGCTCGCCCTCGGGGTCGCCGCCCTGGTACTGCCGCAAGACGACCTGCCGGAGCTGGACGATGCACCCCAGGCCACCGAAGCCGAGATGCCCGAACGGACGCCGGAGGCGGACTGGGCGTCGAAGCCGAAGTGGGAGGCGCCCCTGGGAAACGGCGCGCCCCACGTGACCAGCTGTTTCGGTATGCGACGGCTCGAAGGGCGCACTCGGCTGCACGGAGGCGTGGACCTGCGGGGCCGACCCCACACGTTCATTCGGGCCATGGCCCGCGGGCGGGTGCGGCGTGCAGGCTACCACCGCGGCTTCGGCAACTTCGTGGAGGTCGATCACTTGAATGGATGGACGACGCTGTACGCCCACATGGTGAAGCGGAAGGCCGAACGCGGGCAATGGGTCGAACCCCGCGACGTGTTGGGGTACGTGGGCAACACGGGCTACAGCTTCGGGCCGCACCTGCACCTGGAGCTTCGGTATCACGGAAAACGCGTGGACCCATTGGGAGCCTTGCGCTGCACCTTTCACGGAGATCGGATTCGGTTCGAGGCCGACTGCGAGCTGCCGCCGAGACTGTGCCCGCCGGCCGATTCCGTGACCGCGAAGGCGGCCCCGGCGGACGGGCGCACTTCGTCACGATGACGGCTTTGCGGCGGAGACCCGGGGCGCTTCGGGTGCCGACGGAAGCTCGAGCTCGGCCCGCGCACCGACCTCCAAGGTGAGCTCCTCCAGATCGACCAGGGCCTTCGGGGGCCAGTTTTCGCCGTCCTTCACCACGCTCGCCAGCCGGATCGAGCGAAGCTCCAAAGACACCGACTGAAGCTGCCATTCCCAGCGCTCGGCCAGGGCCTGCATCCGCTGCACTTGGGTCCGGTAGGCGGCGTAGCGCCGCTCTGCTTCGTCCCGGTGCTCGGGGGCGCAGCGCGCCACCGCCGCCTCCTGCCCGGACAGGTCCACGCCGCCCAGTGCCGCTTTGACCTGGGTCAGCCGATCTTCCAGCTCGAAGGCCGACCGGACGGCACCGTCGATCGTCCGGGTCCATCGGGCCCGTTCCCGGCGGCCCAGTTGGTCCAAGATCGCGTTCCGATCGTCGAGCAGCTGACGCAGTCGGACGGAGCGGCGGGCTTGGCTGTGCAGACGCCGCAGTACCCGGGGCGGAAGGCGACCGTGTCTCCACCAGTGCCAACTCGACACCAGGTGGTTTTGGACCACGTATCGCACCAGCGCGGCCGTGCCGCCGAGGATGAGGAGGGCCCACAGGACGCCGAGCACCCGACGAGCCTAACGGCCCACCGGCCGGTGTGCACCGAAAGGACGCGACTCGAGTCGAGCGGAGGCAGATGGGACCCCGAGGGTGCCGGATGAAAGGGCCCGGGTGCCGGCATGTGCACCATGCCGGCACCCGGTGCGACCCCACGGAGACTCGAACTCCGGTCTGCGGCGTGAGAGGCCGCCGTCCTAACCGCTAGACGATGGGGCCGCGGACTTGGGGTACAAGGACTCGAACCTTGACTTACGGGACCAGAACCCGCTGTCCTGCCAATTAGACGATACCCCAGCTTCCACTCCTGGTTGTGCGGCGATCCGTCGTTCGGGTCAATCCGCGATCGACCCGAACTGGGGATGGCTTCGGCAACGAGCTCCCCTACCGGTCGGCCCGAGGCAACACGAAGATGTGAATACCCTCGTGCGGGCCTCGGGCCACCCGGTACACGTGAATGCCGTCCCAGGTCCGACCCCGACGCAAGTTCTGCAGGTAGAAAGCTTCGACGGCCGGTTTGCCGTCGACGCGCCGCCACACCAAGCCCTCGGAGTCGCCGTAAACCCGACGGAACCACCGCAGCGTCCGATCCCAACTTTTCAAGGAGCGAAAACGCCCGGGCCCGACCCGCTCCACTTGGTCGGGAAGGGCTGCGCCCATCACCCGGGCTCCCCGCGCGGAGCCGGGCTGGAGCGCCAGGGCACCCAGGAGGCTGCCCAGCGCGACCCGCCTTCGCCACCCCGCCACGGACCGCCGCCTATAAAAGGCCGAAGATGCGTCTGTCAATGCTTGCTGCGCCCCCGAGGCCGAACGAGGGCCCCAGATGGGAGGGCCCCTCGCCCGCTGGCGGGGCAGGCCGCTCGGCCGACTGGCATCGGCGTACCGAGACGCTTACCATTCGGGCATGCGCAGCTCTCCAGGCAATCGTGCTGGTCTTTGGGCCGTCTTTGCGGCCTTCGCGCTCTCGACCGCGGTCGCCCGGGCCACGGTGGTGGTTCCGCAGGACGTGCCCACCATGGCCCGAAAGGCCGATTGGATCGTTCGAGGCACCGTCCGAAACCAGTACGCCGACTGGGATCGGGAACACCGGCGGATCTACACGTTCACCGAAATCGAGGTCTTGGAGACCCTGCACCGTCGCGCGGCGGTGCGACAGCGGGATGCGCTGGTCGTTCGGACCTTGGGTGGTGAAGTCGGCGAGATCGGCATGCGGGTCTCGGGGACCGCACGTTTCGCTCCGGGCGAAGAGGTGATGCTCTTCGTTCGAGCCAGCGAACGGATGCAAGGCACCTTTCACGTGGTGGGAATGAGCCAAGGCAAGTTCACCGTGGATCGCTCGGATGGCCCAGCTCCGCAGGTCGTGCCCGGGGCCTCGGGACTGGCGTATGCCCGGCGAAAGCCGGCGCAGGGTACCGCCCTCGACCACCACTCGCCTTTACAGCGCATGAGTCTGGAAGCGTTCCGTCGGCAGGTACAGGCGGCTCTTTCCGTCGACCAAGGACGGCCCACGTCGCCGTCTCGACCCGATTTCCGCGACGCCGACCCGACCACCGCGCCGAACCGGACGTCCGACGGTCCCTGAACGAGGGCCGAATGGTACACCGACTCGGCATCGTGGGCGTCGCCTTCGCAGCGATGATGGTCCTCGGCGAATCGGCCGTCCATGCCGAATCTTTTCGTTGCAGCCGGGCCGGCTCCGGAGGCCCTTCGCTTCAGTGGTCAGAACGCGAAGTCTCCTACGGCATTGCGTTTGGTACGGCCGAAGCGGTCGGTCTGTCGGTTACCGAGTTCATCGAACTGGCCGAACGAAGCTTTGGAGCTTGGCAGGGAGCCGCCTGCTCCGACATTCGCTTTTCATTCGAAGGGGTCGACCCGGAGTTCGAACCCGGATTTCGAGCGGGAGGACTGAACGCCAACGGTATCGGTCATGCGGAAAGCTGGCCGCACGACCCGGAAGCGATCGCCTTGACCACGACGAGCTTCGATACCCGTTCGGGACGGTTGCTGGACGCGGACATCGAGCTCAATGGCGACGACCATCGCTTCGTAATCGCCGACGTGGCGTGCGACGCGGAGACCGGCGAGATGGACCTTGAAAACGTGCTCACCCACGAGGTGGGTCACTTCGTCGGTCTCGATCATCCCCCTTCCACACCCTCCAACGCCACCACGACCATGTTCGGAACGTCTTCCCCCTGCGAGACGTCTAAGCGCAGTCTGTCCCAAGGTGACCTGCTCGGGTTGTGTACGATCTATCCAGTGGGCGAGCCTACCCGGTCCTGCCATGCGCCGGACAGCATCGGCTTTCGAGTGCTCTCTCGAGACGACGGGCTCGAGGGCGGTTGCCGGGGGGCGCGCGTGCCCCGCTCGGAGCCGAGCTTTACGGGCCTGGTTGGATTTTTGGCGCTCCTCGCATTTTTACGCTGGCGGCGAGTCGCCCGTTCGGTACGGTGAAGCGCGACCGGGGCATCCCAGCCGATGGATCAAAGAACTCGGTGGGCGGGCCAAAGACGGAATCACCGCTGGGCCGTTCCTTTCGCTCGAACGACGATGGCGCGGCTTCAGCGGTGCGCTGCGCCATTGCCACCGGCAGTAGCAGACGATGACGGCGCGGATCCGGGATCTGGCAGTGCGCTCCACGATGCCGGTGCTGGACGGCGTCTCCCTCGACCTCGAGCCCAGCACGGTCACGGTGCTGCTCGGACCCTCCGGGGCAGGCAAGAGCACGCTCCTTCGCGCGTGTTTGGATCTGCTTCCGGCTGGCCTGCAGCGGGTGGGGGGAACGTTCGAGTGGGCGGGAATCGACTTCTTCCAACTCGATTCAAAAGCTCAGCGGGCTCGCCGAGGTGCCGAGCTGTCTTGGGTGCCGCAAGAGCCGCTCAGGGCGTTTCATCCCATGCTCCGGATCGAAACCCAGGTGGCGGAGGTGGTGCGGGCCCACCGGCGAGAGCCGTGGGCTTGCTGTCGCCGGTGGGCTCGACAAACGCTCGAGGCCTGGGACTTTCCCATGTCTAGAGCCCGACAGATACCCAGCCGGCTTTCCGGGGGAGAGCTTCGGCGGGCCGCCTTGGCCGCCGCCTTCGTACTCGATGCCCGCTGGGTCCTGTTGGACGAGCCCACCACGGGTCTGGACGCCGCCACGGCAGAACATTGGGTGGAACGATTCGAAGAACGGGTCGCTCGGGGGGTGGGAGCTTTGCTGGTGACCCACGACGTGGATCTGGCTCGGCGCGTGGCGCATCGGGTCGCGTATCTTTGTGGCGGGCGCCTCGAGGAGACGGGCGAGGCGCGATTGCTGAAAGCGCCCCGGACCGAAGGCCTGCGTCGCTTCCTGGGGCTCTGTGCTCAGGGCCCCCACACGGCGTAGGCAGCCGCTGCGCAAGCCACCGTGGCCAAGGCGCCCGCCACCGCTGCAACGCCGGCCCAGTTCTTGGGCTTTCGCAGCGGAAGTTCGGCGATCCAGTTCATCAGCAGGGTGTCGCCTCTGTGGGCCACCTGCAGGCGCCGCGCCGCGGACGCCACCGCATACATCGGGATCCCCGCGCTCTCGCAACAGCGCAGAATCCGCACCGTATCCTCCGGGTCTTCGTATTCGTCGGCGCAACGGATCAGCAGCTGCTGGCAGCGGTCGGGGTGGGGAGCCTCGTGCAGCGAACGTAGGAACGCGGTGTCGATGGTCACCACGCCCGGGAAACGCTCGGCGAGAAGACGCAGCTCGCGCAGGGCCATCGCGTGCCCGCCGCGACGACAAGCCACCCGTGCCCTGAGCTCTCGCCACATCGGTTTGGTGCGGTGCTCCATGATCCGCTTGCCGATCTCGGTGGAGCGCTCTCGTTCGAATTGATCCATGACCTCGTCCACGTGCTCTTCTCGAGAGAAGTCCTTACCGAGAGCACGGAACAGGCCGGCGAGGATCGTCTCGTCCTGCCCTTCGACCGACGCCAGTCGGCTCGCGACTGCCCACACCGCCTGTTCTCGCGCCGCGAACGCGTCCGAGACGGCCACCAACAGAGCATCCTTGGCGTCGAACAACGCGGTGTCCGAGAAGTCGGCCCGCAAGAACGCCTCGAGCAAGTCGCCTTCCTTCAGGGCGACGATGATCGCTTTGGCGTCCTGGGCCTCCGGGGCGTACAGCAGGCTGGTCTCGGCCAGCCGCTCGCAGATCCCCGAAGCTCGCAGCCATTGCCGGCGCTGGATGGCCAAGGTCAACTGCACGCGCAGCTCTTCGGGGTGGGTGATGGCCGAATCCAGGGGCTGGTCAGGTTCCAGCGGTGGCAGCTTTCGGGGGCTGGGAACATGCTCCGGCTCTTCTTCGGCGGCCGGGGGGAAGGTGGCTTCCGCTTGCAGCCGTTGCAGCAGGAACGCGACCGGCCCCACCTCCGCGCTGGGGATCGGAAGCTTCAGGGAACCCTCCGGCTGAGGCACGATCAGCACATCGTCCGCGTCTCTCAGGAAGGGATGCTCGGATGCCGTGGCGCGGTAGACCGTGTACTCGTGGGTCGGCCGGTTTCGGGTCAGAAGAACCAGCTGTCCGTCGGCCAAGACCAGATGAGACTCCCCCATCGGCGACTCCAGGCCTCCCCGGAGTTTGACGTGCTGGGAGACGCGGTTCGGATTGACGTCGGCGGGCAGCGAATACTTCAGGTCTTTGCTGAGCTCCATGTCGCAGCTTCTCCGTGTTTTGTGATTGGACGGTTCCTGGACAAAGCCTCGACCGTTCTGCGGTGTTTGCTTGCGTCCCGCAGGCGCCTACGGCAGGAATTCCCCGTAGGAACTGCATGGAATCGGACGAACAGCAGCCGACCTATCGGATCGGGGCGGTCTCTCGGCTGACCCAGATCCCGCCCGAAACCCTCCGGGTTTGGGAACGCCGGTACCACGTGGTGGAACCCCGAAGGACGGGCGGCCACGGCCGGTTGTACGGCCAAAACGACGTGGAGCGACTCACCCTGATCAAAAAGCTCGTCGACCGCGGCCACGCCATTTCCACGGTGGCCCATCTGTCCATGGATGAGCTTCGGACGCGTCTGGATGCGCACGAGCCGGTGCAGCATGCCCAGGCCCCGGCGGGGGACGGCGTCCCGGTCTGGATCGTGGGTGAGTCCCTGTCGGCCATCGTGGCCGAGCACCCGGCAGACCTGGAGGGCATTCGGGTGTTGGCCACCATGCAAACCCCGGAAGAGGCCGCCCCCGGTCCTGCCGCCGAAAACCCTCGCATCGTGGTCTGGGATTGTCCGACCGTGGACGCCCAAACCCCTCGAGCGGCCCAGCTGCTGCTGCACCGGTGCCGCGCCCTCCGATTGGTGGTCGTGTACGGCTTCGCCACCCGGGAGCACGTGGAGCAGCTGGGCAGCGGCCGGGTCACCGCCATCCGGGGGCCGCTGAACGCCTACGAGCTTCGGCGGGTGCTGTTGGATGCGGATCGGGCGGCCAGTGCGCTGGAACTCCGCACCGAGGACCTGGCGCCGGACAGCGTCGACGGGATTCCGCCCCGCCGGTTCTCGCCGGCGGCCCTGGCGAAGATCGCCCGCATGTCCCCGGCGGTGCAGTGCGAGTGCCCCCAGCACATGGCCTCCCTGGTCACCCAGATCACCGCTTTCGAAGCCTACTCGGCCGAGTGCGAAAACCGGAACGAAAAGGATGCGGCGATCCACGCCATGCTCCGGCACACGGCGGCCCAGGCCCGGGCCCGCCTCGAAGACGCATTGGCCAAGCTGATGGAAGCCGAGGGGTTCTCGGTGTAGCGAGACCCGGTGATCTTCGTCATCGCGGTCTTGGCTGGCCTTTGGCTCGTCGACCACGGACTGAGACATCGGCGCTCCGGCCGAAAGCGTGAGGTCTGGGCGTGGGCTGGTGCCGCGGTGGCCTTTGGGGTCGCGGCGTGGAGCCTTCCGAACGGGTATGTGGCTCAAAAACTCGTGGCCGCGGCGATCATGCCCGCTGGGCTGTTGTTTTCGTGCGGAGCCGCGGTGGCCCTTTGGTTGGGTCATCGCCGGCGCCGAAAAGCTTGGGCTTGGGCCGCGGCTACCGTGCTGTATGGGGCGGCGGGGAGCCCCTGGCTCGGCGAGCTTTTGTTGTTCCAGCTCGAGGCACCGTACCGACACGTCCGTCCCATCGAGCTGTCCGTACCGGTCGTGGTGGTGCTCGGGGGTGGGACGGACCGGGGACCCCAGCGCGTCCAGGTTTCAAAGGCCGGGGATCGGGTCGTGCTCGCAGCGCAACTGCTTCGAGACGGACGGGCGAACCTCTTGGTCACCACGGGTTCCAGCATTCCCTCGATGGGTCCACCCCGAGACCTGACCGAGGAGACCCTGCGCCTGTGGGAGAGTCTCGGCGTCGATCCGGAGCGAGTGGTGAGGCTGCCCGAGCCGAAGAACACGTCCGAGGAACTGCGCGCCGTGGCGGCCTGGGCTCGTGCCCATCGGATCGAGCAAGTTGGCTTGCTGACTTCGGCCTGGCATCTCCCTCGCGCGGAAGCCTTGGCGCGGAAGCAGGGGCTGGATACGGTAGCGCTTCCCGCAGATTTTCGCAGCGATCTCGATGCGTGGACTTGGCCTGGGCCGGTGGACCTGATCCCGTCCGGAATCGGCTTTGCCCGAGTGCACCGGGCCGTATGGGAATTCGTCGGTCGGGCCGCCGGCCGCTGAGCTGAGAACGCTGACCGGGCCAAGCGGCCATGCTACGAGCCGCTCATGGCGGTACCGATCGAAGAGCACGCCCACGTGCGGATCCCCATGTCGGACGGATGTCACCTCTCCGCTCGAATCTGGCGGCCCATCCATGGTGAGCCCGTACCGGCCATCTTGGAATACATTCCATATCGACACCGCGACTTCACGGCGCTGCGGGATGCCCAAATTCATCCGTTCTTTGCCGAACACGGTTACGCCTCGGTGCGGGTCGACCTGCGTGGAAGCGGGAATTCGGAAGGTGTCTTGCGGGACGAGTACCTGCCGCAGGAACTGGACGACGGCATCGAGGTGTTGCGGTGGATTGCCTCCCAGCCGTGGTGCGACGGACAGGTGGGAATGTTCGGCCTGTCTTGGGGCGGCTTCAACGGCCTGATGTTGGCGGCCCGCCAACCGCCGGAGCTCAAATGCGTGGTCAGCGTGTGTTCCTCGGACGACCGGTTCGCCGATGATGTGCACTACATGGGCGGGGCGATGCTGACCGATAACCTGTCGTGGGCGTCGAACATGTTCGCCTACAACAGCTGTCCGCCGGATCCGATGCTGGTTGGGGATGGTTGGCGGGACCAATGGCTGGAGCGGCTGCAGGGCAGCGGCCTGTGGATCCACACGTGGCTCCAGCATCAACGCCGAGATGAGTATTGGAAGCACGCGTCGATCTGCGAGGACTACGAGAAAGTGCGGGTTCCGGTCTACGCCGTGAGCGGGTGGGCCGACGGCTACAGCAACACCGTATTTCGCTTGGTTCGAAACCTTCCCGGACCGGTCAAGGGTCTCATCGGTGCTTGGGGCCACAAGTACCCCCACATGACCGACGTGGGGGAGCCCATCGGCTTTTTGGAAGAGTGCGTCCGGTGGTGGGACCGCTGGCTCAAAGGCCTGGACACGGGCATCGATCGAGAGCCGGCCCTCCGAGTGTGGATGCAAGACTCCACTTCACCACTCACACCCTCGCGCCCGGGCAGATGGGTCGCCGAATCGAGCTGGCCGAGCCCCCGGGTGACCGAGCATGCCTTTCCACTCTCGGTGCGGGGGATCGAGATGGGCCAGGGGACGGCCTGCGACGAAGAAGAAGTATGGGTCCAAAGTCCACTCAGTGTCGGTCTGTTTGCCGGAAAGTGGTATTCGTATGCGGGAGACACGGACCTTCCCTTCGATCAACGAGAAGAAGATGGCGGTGCGTTGGTGTTCGATGGGCCGGTGCTGGAGGAGCCGCTGGAGGTTTTGGGAATGCCCGTGGCCGAGCTCGAGCTGACCGTGGACAAACCGGTGGCCATGGTCGCTGTGCGCTTGTCGGACATTGCCCCCGGCGGTTCCGTTTCGCGCGTGACATACGGGGTGCTGAATCTGACCCACCGCGAGTCGAGGGAGTTTCCGCGGCCCTTCGAGCCCGGACGGTGGGAGCGGGTTCGCGTACCGCTGAACCACATCGCCCAGCGCTTTCCGGCGGGCAACCGGGTGCGGGTGGCGATCTCGACCTCGTACTGGCCTTTGATCTGGCCTTCGCCCGAACCGGTGACCATTCGCGTTCGAACGGGCAAGAGCACCATCGTTCTTCCGATCCGCACTTCAGCTCCCGGCGACGAAGCGCTCAGGCCGTTCCCCAGTCCGAACGGTCGGCCAAACTCGCTTCGATGGACCTTGTTGGAGCCGGCTCACCGCGAGTGGACGGTGCAGCACAATCTCGCCACCAACGAGTCCATGCTGCAGGTGATCAACGACGACATGCGATTTCGGTTGGACCACATCGATTGGGAGGTTTGTCGAAAAGTGACCGAGCGCTATTCTTACCGGAATTATCGGTACGACACCGTGCGAGGAGAAGTGTCGGCGTCTCGCCATTTTCGCCGGGGGGAATGGCGGACCCAGACCTCGACTCGGACCGTCTTGACCTCGACCCGGACCCATTTTCGCCTGAGCGCTACGCTGGATGCGTACGAAGGCGACAGCCGCATCTTTTCCAAGAGCTGGAACGAGATCGTTCCACGAGACCTGATCTGAGGGAGTGTGATGAGCGATCGAAAGAGCATATTCGTCGTGGGTATGGACGAGTTCAACCGGCAGGTGCTGGAGCGGATTCCGCTGGCTTCCGAGTGCGATTTCTACTCCGCGGTGGATTATGGCGAACTCCGCGGAGACGAGATCGACGTATCCGGGCTGTTGGACCGAGCGACCCGGAACATCGAGCGGGTCGGTAAGGTCGACGGGATCTGTAGCTTCTACGACTATCCGGGCACCACCATGGTTCCGATCCTGAACGAGCGCTTCGGTCTTCGAGGTCCCTCGCTTCAGTCGGTCTTGGCGTGCGAGCACAAGTATTGGAGTCGGTTGGAGCAGCAAAAGGTCATTCCGGATAACATCCCACAGTTTCGCGCGTTCGACCCCTTCGATGACGATGCGTTCGAGTCGATCGACTTTCCGCCGCCGTTTTGGGTGAAGCCGATCAAGTCGTTTCGATCTTTTCTCGCGTTCCGCATCAACAGCAAGAGCGGTTTCGAGTCTGCGATGCGCCAGATACGGAAGCACATCGAGAAGATAAACTCCGGATTTCGCTACGTGATGGAGCAGTTCGGTGGCCCGATGGAGCTGGTGCAGATGCAAGAGTCTTGTCTGGCCGAAACGCCACTAGCCGGCGCCCAGTGTACCCTGGAAGGCTACGTTTTGGACGGTAACGTGGTTGGGTACGGATTCGTCGATTCGGTGCGAGGCTCCGATCGCTCGTCGTTGTCACGATACGAGTACCCTTCGTCACTCCCGCTGGAGGTCCAGCACCGCATGATTGACGTGGCCCGGCGGGCGCTGGCCAAGATTGGCCTGGACCACACGGTGTTCAACATCGAATTCTTCTACGACCGCACCGCCGACCAGGTGTACTTGCTCGAGATCAATCCGCGTTGCTCTCAGTCCCACGCGGGCGTTTTTGAACGGGTTCACGGAATCAGCCATTTCAACACCATGGTGTCGGTCGCGTTGGGACGCAAACCCCGGCCGATGGAGAAGGCAGGTGGGTACAACGTGGCCGCTCATTTCATGCTGCGCGTCTTCGAAGATGGCTTCGTCCAGCGGGTGCCCCACGTCGACGACGTGGAGCGACTCCGCGCGGAGATGCCCGAAAGCGAGCTGCGGGTGCTCGTGGACGAGGGAATTCGACTGGAGGACCTGTCGCGTCAGGACAGCTACAGCTACGAGCTGGCGAACCTGCTGCTCGGGGCACGGGACCAGGCCGAGCTCGTCGAGCGCTATCAGCGCGCCCTCGAGATTCTTCCGTTCGAGATCGAGGTCCGCCGGCTCGCACAGGTCCACTGAAAGGAGCAGGTTTCCGGCTGGACGAGGGACATTTTGCCTCGGTGGGACGAGGAGTCTCGGGCTCGACCGCCAGCCGGTCAGGCCGAGGAGTCTCGGGCTCGACCGCCAGCCGGTCAGGCCCGAGGAGTCGGGCTCGACCGCCAGCCGGTCAGGCCGACGCCGACGTCGGATGAAGACCCACGAGGGCGTTGTTTCGGGCGATGACCTCGAAGAGCTTCGCACTCTTTTTGGGCGTTCTTTGTTGGGTGACTCGGTCGATGCCCACCAGCCCGAATGGTGTGGTCCAGCCTTGGGCCCACTCGAAGTTGTCGATCAAAGACCAGTGCAGGTAACCGAACACGGGTGCACCGTCGTGAATCGCTCGGTGCATCGCTTCGACGTGGTCGACGATGTACCGGGGGCGCAGGCTGTCGTCGGCATCGAACAACCCGTTTTCCGATACCAGGATGGGGACTTCGAGGGACTGCAAGCGCCGCAGCACTTGGTAGAAGGCATCGGGCGCAGGTTTTCCCCAGTCGGCCGTTTCCGTTCGGATGGTCGGTCGCTGCACGAAGCGAGGCCGTCGGCCGAAGTCGAGCTGCACCTGATAAGCTCCGTAGTAGTTGAGTCCGATGAAGTCGAGCGGGCGCGGGCGGGCCGTGGTCCGGGCCCAGCCGATGGGCGGCCATCGACGGCCCGTGCGGAGGGCTCGAAGAAGGCAGCCGTTCACCAACCAGTCTTCCAGGTTGGCCGCGCTGTGGTCTCCTCGGTGACCCGGGCGGGCCGGTTCCACGGTGGGAATGTTGAGGGCGATTCCGACGGGGACCGAGGGGAGGACGGCTTTCAACCGCTCGAACGCGAGCTCGTGGCCGCGCAGTTGGCCGCCCAGGCTCCGGGCGGCCGCTCGGGGGTCTCGCTGGCCCGGTGGCCACATGCCTTGAAGGTGGGCTTTGAAAGCCAAGACCGCCGGCTCGTTCACGGTCAAAAACCCCTCGACCAGGTCGCCCAGGCATCGGGCCACATGCTCGGCATAGCCCGCAAAGCGATCCGGAAGGCTCCGGTCCGTCCAGCCGCCCCGGACCGAGACCCAGCGAGGCAATGTGAAGTGGTTCAGGGTCACGTACATGGCGAGCCCGGCGTCTTTGCCCGCTCCCAAGATCTCGCGATAGCGATCGATCGCTCGAGTGGAGAATCGGCCCGGATCGGGCTCGATTCGGCTCCACTCCAGGCTCGCCCGATGGGCGTTGTGTCCCAGGCTCGCGGCGAGCCGAAGATCGTGCTCGGCCCGCCCGCGCCACCAGCCGCAAGCGGAGCCCGATACTTCGCCGCCCCGGATTCGGGTCGGATGGGCCAGCTCCCAATCCCACCAGTCGTTTCCGTGGTTGTCGCCCTCCACCTGATGGCTCGATGTGGCGGCACCCCATCGAAACCCCGGCGGGAAGGGGAGCTTCAAATCGGGAACGATGTCGGAACCCATGCGGCCCATGCGTATCAAAGCCCGTGCCAGAGGCCAGCTGTGTGCGACGTTCGCGGGACTTGGCACGCAGATTGCGGTAGATGCTGGGCCATGGGACCTTCCGACTTCCACGGAGGGGGAAATGCCCCTTCATCTCTCCGGGTATGCATATACTACATGGAATCCACGGGAGCCGGCCATCGGCGGGCTGCCGAAGCGGTGGATGCGGCGCTGCGGGCTTTGCCCGAGCCGGTCGAGGTCCGGCGGGTCAACATCGTCGACTACATGAATCCAGCGGTCCATCAAGTGTATCAAACCGTGAGGAACTGGCTGATGGACGACGCCCCCCACGTCTTCGGGCAACTGTACGCTTGGTCCGACCGTCCGCCCGAAAAGGAAAACATCTTCGAAAAGAGCCTCCGGGGCTTGGAACTCACGAGCCTGCGATCGCTGATCGACTTCATGGTCGAGACTCCCTGCGACCTGGCCATTCACACCCACTTCTTCCCGGCCGAGGTGGCCGCTTTTCTGCGGCGCAGGGGCCGGGTGCACTTTCCGCACGTCACGGTCACGACGGACTATTTCAGTCACGCACTTTGGTCGCAGGACCCCTGCGAGCGCTTTTTCGTGGCTTCGGGGGATGCCAAGGCCTACTTGAGCCGTCTCGGGGTTCCGCTCGATCGGATCGAACGGACCGGCATTCCCATCGACCCCCGATTTGCTGCCCTGCGAAAGAACGACGCGGACTTCGATGCCGAAACCGAAGCCCGGATCCGGGCGTTCGAGTCGGAGGAGCGTCGCCCTCGGGTCTTGCTGTCGGCGACCGGCACCACCCCCGAGGCCGCGACCCAGAACCTGCAAGATCTGCTGATGGCGAGACGTCCCCTTTACGTTCGGGTGCTGGCGGGTGGGGATTCAGACCGCCTCGATGCGCTCCGGCAGGTCTCGGTTCCGCCAGATGGGCACGTCGTGGAGGTTTGTGGGCCGCGAGACGACATGCCGGAGGTCTTGGCCGAATCCGACGTGGTGATCGGAAAGGCCGGCGGGCTGACCTGCGCCGAGTCGATGTCGGCCGGCTGCCCCATGGCATTTCTGAGGCCTCGCCCCGATCAAGAAGCCCAGAATGTCGACTTTCTCCTGGAGCACCAGGCGGCGACGCGGATCTTTCGAAGCGCTCTGCTCGGACCCAAAATCGACGCCATGTTCGCCGATCTGGATCGCTGGAGGTCTTTGAGGACGCAAGCTCACCGACTGGGCCAACCCGAAGCCGCCAGTCAGGTGGCTCGAGCATGCATGGAACTGGTGCGTCTCACTCGAGGCGTCGAGGCTTGAAGAGGAAAGGGCCGGGGGCAAAGCCCCCGACGATCCTTTCGCTCGGATCAGGCATTCGGCGAAGGCGCCATCGTCAGCAAGAGCTCGACATGGCCGTCGACCGGTACGTGCACCGACACCGTTCGGTTCTGCCAGTCCTCGTGCTCGACCTCGACCTGATAGGTCCCCGGTTTCAAGTTCGCGAAGAACATCGGTCCCCGCAACTCATCCTGCACCAGGGTGCGTCCGTCCCTGCGCACGCGCAAGTCCAGCCGACTGAGGAAAGCGCCATCCGGTCGCGCGAACACGATGCGGGTCGAATAGCGATGGGCGACTTGGTTCATGGCGCGCTCTTCTTGCAGACCCACCCCGCCACTCAGGTGCCGGATCCCACGGTCGACACGCGGCTGCGGCAGGTCGGCGTCTCGGGCTCGCCCGCTACCGGGCACCGAAAGCGCCAGCGCGATGCCCGCCGCCATCGAGAGTTTCATGAAAGGGTTCATGGAGATGTGAAATGGTTTCCGTTGCATGGGGCTCACGCGCCGCAAGTTGAATGCCGGCGCCCAACCGATTGTCTGGGCCGCGCTTTGTCCGCCCGCCACGGGTGCGTTGCCCTGAGGCGGGATGCCTCGCCGAGACGGAGCGCGCCGATTCTTTGCTCCCGTTCTCGGGGGCGTGCCCAGGATGGGGCGATGTCCCCGGATTGCGGCGGAGCACCGTGATGGACTGGGCGCCTGGCTCTCCGGCGTACCATGGCGGGCTGTTGGCACTCGCCGCGGGGGTTCTGCTCGTGGCGGGCGTGCCGTTCACTCGGGCGGCCGATGTTCTGGCCGAGCGCACCGGCGTCGGCCGCGCGCTGGTGGGTGGCGTCTTGCTGGGCGCCATGACCAGCCTGCCGGGGCTGGTCACCAGCGCGCTCGCAGCGTGGGAAGGGCGCCCCAGTTTCGCGGTCAGCAATGCCCTCGGGGGAATCGCGGTCCAGACTGCGTTCATCGTTGTGGCCGACCTCTTCCATCGCCATGGAAACCTGGAGCACGCCGCAGCGTCCCTCCCGAATTTGTTTCAGTGCCTGCTGACCATCGGCTTGCTGTCGGTGGTGGTGCTCGGGGTCGCCTCTCCGGCCGTGACTTGGGGATCGGTGCATCCAGCGAGTATCGCCTTGGTGGTGGTGTACATGGCGGGCCTTCGGTTGACGCAGCAGGCCCGGGTCCGACCCATGTGGCGCCCCAATCTGGACCCGGCAACTGCCGCCGGGGCGGCCGACCGTCCGCCGAAGGGGGCTGCGGGATCCATCGGCGGCCATTGGCTTCGCTTCGTCCTGTTGGGCCTCACCGTGGCCGCCGCCGGCGGTCTGCTCGCCCGAACCGGTTTGGGGTTGGCGGAAACCACGGGCCTTTCCGACAGCTTCGTCGGCGGCATGATGACCAGCGTGGCGTCGTCGCTTCCCGAGTTGATGGTGGCCATCTTCGCGGTGCGAGCGGGCGCCCTCACGTTGGCCGTGGCGAACATCATCGGAGGAAACGCTTTCGACATTCTGATCGTGGCGGTGTGCGACGTCCTCGCTCCCGGCTCGGTGTACCACGCCATCGACCCGTCCACGTTCTTCGTGGCCGCCGAGACCTTGTTGCTCACGGCCACCCTGGCGGCCGGATTGCTCCATCGTCAGCGGGCGGGCATCGGGTTCGAGGGGGTCGTCATCTTGGGCGTGTACCTGACCGGCGCGGCCATTCTCGCCTTCGGGTTTTGATCCGAAGCCCAGGCCGGTCTGCGACTCAGTTGCCGGAAGCGGGGGGTACGGCGAGCCGAGCGGCCACCCGCGCGCCCTGATCCCGGAAGAGGGTGGCTGCGTCGGCACCCTTGATCGGGTCTGCCGCCGCCACCGCCAAAACCACCCCGCCGTTGGCGAGGGTGCGCTCGATCTCGCCCGCCTCGCGCGCCGACGCTCCGGCGTTTTGCAGCGCGGCGCGCAGACCGGCCATGGCGCCATCGGCTCCCGGGTCCAGCTGGCCGGGGACGCTGCCCGCGCTGGCCACGTCGCGCCCGTCCACCGACATGGCGGGAGCGTGGGTCAGCTGGTTCATGAGTTCGCCCATCAGGTCCGAGTCGTCCATGGCGCCCCGGTCTTGCTCCCGGGCGATCAGGCCGAAGCCTCCCGGCTTGAACCCTTTGCTCTGCAGTTCCTCCAAGACGCCGACCGCGTTCTGTGGAGCGTCGAAGGCTGCGAAGACCATCTGGGCGGGTCGTCCGTATCTCATCCGAAAAGAATCTAGCACAGAGCATGCCGGCGATCGCCGTCAACGCGACCTGCTTCCGCGAAGCAGGTCCCGCCAGCCGGACCGCGGTGGTCGGCGGCCGGGTCGAGGCATTCGGGTCCGTACGGATCCTTTCGGTTGGCATCAGGGTTGCAGACCGTGGGGCCATGGAACCGACCGCATTTTGGATTTGGAGCGTCTTGCTCCCGAGCATTCCCCAGCCGGACATGAGGCCTCCCCCGCAGATGCCCGCGGCCGAGGTCGCCCGACCCGAATTCGATGGGCGCCGGGCCGGTAAGGGTGGATGGAGGGGTGCGATCACCGCTTTGGGCGCAAGTCGTGTTGCGGGCGTCGCTCATTGGGACGGGGAGCAGCTGCGCCTGCGGGTGCTCGGCCTGCCGCCCGGGTCCTACCGGGTCCTGCGCGGACCCCGGTGCCCCGCGGAACCAAAGCTCGACACCTTGCGCACCGGCAAGGTGGACCCCCGAGAACGATCGGGCAGTACACCCGAAGCTCTGCCCTTCGAGCCGGTCGAACTGGGTCGGATCGTCGTTTCCGACCGTACGAAGTCCAGCCACGAGCTCGCCATGCAGGTCGACTCGCCGGGGCCTCGGGGTATGGCGGTGATGTTGCGGGAGGATGGAAGCGCCAGGCCTTCGCTGTCGGACGCCCATGGGCTCGTCGGCTGCGCGACCTTGCGCCAGGGCCAGCGCACCACCCCGTGATGCTTCAGAACGTGGCTTCCAGGCTGAACTCGCCCGAGAAGCCGACCTGGTAGGCGGAGACACGCCGCTCGAAGAAGTTCGCCAGCTCCTGAACGTCCTGCAGCTCCATGAAGGTGAACGGGTTCTTGGAGTGATACCGCGGAGCCAATCCGAGCATGGTCAGCCGTTGATCGGCGATGTACTCGAGATAGGTCCGCATCTCGGTCACGCTGATCCCCGCCACACCGCCGCTCAACACGTCGTCGGCGAACTGCACCTCGCAGGCGATGGCCTCTTCGAGCATCTGATGGATCTGGGCTTCCAGGTCGTCGTCGAACAGCTCGGGCTCTTCTCGGCGGACCGTGTTTACGACTTCGAATGCAAAGGCCATGTGGGCGCTTTCGTCCCGGAACACCCAGTTGGTTCCGGACGCCAGTCCGTGAAGCAAGCCTTTGTTTCGAAGGTGGTAGACGTACGCGAATGCCGCGAAAAAGAACAAGCCTTCGATGCAGGACGCGAAGCAGATCAGGTTCAGCAAGAACTGCCGGCGCTTTTCGCGGGTGTGGAGCGGACCGAGGTCCTGCACCGCGTCGATCCATTTTTGGCAGAAAGCGGCCTTGTCGCGGATCGATGGAATGTTCTCGATGGCGGCGAATGCTTTTTCGCGCTCGGCCGGATCGGGCACGTAGGTGTCGAGCAGCGTCAGGTAGAACTGTACGTGCAGCGCTTCTTCGAAGAGCTGCCGAGATAGGTACATGCGCGCCTCGGGTGCGTTGATGTGTTCGTAGAGGTTCAGCACCAGGTTGTTCGCCACGATCGAATCGCCGGTGGCGAAGAAGGCCACCAGTCGATGGATCAGGTGACGTTCGCCCGGCGTCATCTTTTCGCGCAGATCCACCAGGTCCAGGGAGAAGTCGACTTCTTCCACCGTCCAGGTGTTCTTGATCCCATTGCGATACATTTCATAGAACTTGGGGTACCGCATTGGGCGCAGGGTCAGGTTCATTCCGGGGTCGAGCAGCATGATCTCTCCTGAGTGAATCGAGTAAAAAGAACCCAGCCGAACGACGCCGGCTGGGTTCGGGTTGAGGCTCGCGAGGGAGTCGGCCCGTCTACTGGCAGGCCTCACAGGTTTCGGGGTTTTCGAGCGAACAAGTCACTGCGTCCGCGTCGCTCCGGGCCTTGGCCGTGCCCGACACGGTGGTCTTGGCGATCTGCGTGGCCGGGCGGGAGCGCAGGTAGTAGGTGGTCTTGATACCCCGCTTCCAGGCGTAAAAGTACATGGACGAAAGTGGTCCCATGGCGGGGCTCTCCATGAACAGGTTCAGGCTCTGGCTCTGGTCGATGAACGCGCCCCGTTCCGCAGCCATGTCGATCAGCGACTTCATCGGGATCTCCCAGGCAGTTCTGTACACATGCCGCAGCTCCGCGGGGATTTCTTCGATGCCTTGCACCGAGCCCTCGGCCATCTTGATCTGGGTGCGCATGTCTTCGGTCCACAGGCCCAGCCGCTTGAGCTCCTGGACCAGGTAGCGGTTGATCTGCAGGAACTCGCCGGACAGGGTCTCCCGCTTGAACAGGTTCGAAACCTGGGGCTCGATGCACTCGTAGCATCCTGCGATCGAGGCGATGGTCGCCGTCGGTGCGATGGCGATGAGCAACGAATTTCGCAGGCCGTGGTCGCGAATTTCCTTTCGCAGATTCTCCCATCGCTCCCGTCGTTCGGGCTTGGTTTCCCAGAAATCGAACTGAAGCTGGCCCTGGGCAGCCCGAGTCTCCGGAAAGCCGGGATGAGCACCCCGTTCCTTGGCCAACTCGAGACTCGCACTCAGGGCGGAGAAGTAGATCTCCTCGGCGATCCGTCGAGACGTGGCTTTTGCTTCTTCCGAATCGAACGGAATGCCCATCAAGAAGAAGACGTCCTGCAGGCCCATCATGCCGAGCCCGACCGGCCGCCACTTCGAGTTGGATTTCGCGGTGCTGGGAATCGGATAGAAGTTCAGGTCGATCACCCGGTCGAGCTGCCGCACGGCAGTCTGAACGGTGCGGCTCAGGTGATCGAAGTCGACCTCGCCGTCCACCACGTGACGGGCCAGGTTGATTGAGCCCAGGTTGCACACCGCCGTCTCGTCTCGAGAGGTCACCTCGATGATCTCGGTGCACAGGTTCGACAAATGAACCGTGCGGCCGGGGAGGGCGGTCTGGTTGCACGCGACGTTCGACTTGTCCTTGAACGTCATCCAACCGTTGCCGGTCTGGGCCAAGGTCTTCATCATGCGAGAGTACAGCTCCCGGGCCGGCATGGTCTTCTCGGCGAGCCCGGCGGCTTCGGCCTCCTCGTAGGCTTTTTCGAATTCCTCTCCGTACAGGTCCACGAGCTGCGGCACCTTGCGGGGATCGAACAGGCTCCAGCTCTGGTTTTGTTCGACCCGCTTCATGAACAGGTCGCAGACCCAGTTGGCCAGGTTCAGGTTGTGGGCCCGGCGGGCCTCGTCGCCGACGTTGTCCCGCAACTCCAAGAAGTCTTCGATATCGGCGTGCCAGGGCTCGAGGTACACGCAGCAAGCCCCCTTGCGCTTGCCGCCCTGGTTCACGGCGGCGACCGAAGCATCCAGGGTCTTGAGCCACGGAACGATCCCGTTGGAGTGACCATTGGTGCTCTTGATCAACGACCCCTTGGACCGAATGCGGCTGTAGGCCAGGCCGATGCCGCCCGAAAACTTGGATAGCTGAGCCACGTCGCCGTAGCGTTTGTAGATTTCGCCCAGGTCGTCCTCTGGCGAGTCGAGCAAGAAGCACGAAGACAGCTGCTCGTGGCGTGTGCCCGAGTTGAACAACGTGGGCGAGCTCGGAAGGTATTCGAGGGACGAAAACATCCGATACATTTCGATGGCGTCTTGCACGCTCTCTGCCAGGGCGCAGGCCACCCGCAAGAAGAAGTACTGCGGGGTCTCGATCACCTCGCGCTTTTGCGGGTGCCGCAGCAGGTAGCGGTCGTAGACCGTGCGAAGCCCGAAGTATTCGAAGAGCTGATTGCGGCTGGGCTGCACCGCCTGATCGAGCTTGCGCTTGTTGCGCTCCACGAATTCGAGCAGGCGATCGTTCACGAGTTCGACCTGGTGGCCGAGCTTCACGGACTGGGAAAAGGACTGGATGTCCTGTCCCTTCACTTCCTTGTCGACGAAGGTCGCGA
Organism: Myxococcales bacterium LLY-WYZ-16_1; assembly: GCA_031800475.1. Taxonomy (GTDB): domain Bacteria; phylum Myxococcota; class Kuafuiibacteriia; order Kuafuiibacteriales; family Kuafuiibacteriaceae; genus Kuafuiihalomonas; species Kuafuiihalomonas phototrophica. The sequence goes on along the minus strand of DAPKRQ010000152.1, from coordinate 51,612 downwards.
GCAGGCGGGCGGCCAGCTTCGAGTACTCGGGCTCTTCGGCGATGAACGCCGCCGCGGTCTGGATCGAGAGCTGATCCAGTTCACGGGTGGTGGCCCCATCGTACAGACCTCCGATGGTCTTGATGGCGACCCGGTTGGCATCCACGTTCGGCAGCCCGCTGCAACAGCGGCCGACGGCCTTCACGATCTTGTTCACGTCCGCCAGTTCGAACGCCCCGTTGCGCTTGCGCACCCGCATCGCCGTGGGGGCTTCCACGGGCCCCACCCGCCGCGGCGGCTGGGTGATGGGGCGTCGCTGGGTGGTCGGCTGGCGGCTGTCGAATGGCTCGGTCCCGTTGTGCAGGCTGCTCACGAAGTTCCCTCCCGGTATGGCTCTGAAGCTGAGACCATACCCAGATATAGGGGCCTTCGGGCCCTGTCAACACAAGGGGTAGCGGTCTGTCGGGGCACCGAATGCAGGGGCCGACGCTGCGCGCCGGCCTATCCAGGTTCCCGGAATCACACGGGCATCCGAGGAAATAGGTGGAAACATGGTGAGGGTTGAGCCGAGGCGGGATGGGCCGTCAGCCGCCCGAGTCGCCGCAACGGGTCGAGGTGTCGGTGCCGGTGCGGGTGGGAATGCAGCCGAAACGGGGGCCGCCCAACAACGATAGGTCCAGGTTCACTCCGCAGGTGCCGTCCGGCCGGCAGCAGCCCCGCAGTTGGGCCTGGACCGGGCCCAACTCGACCTCTTGCTCGGGGCAGCTGGGGTCCAGCTCCCCCTCGAAGCGTTGGGGTATGCATGCGCCTTCGGGCACCCCGGGATCCCGGCCCAAAAACTCCGCGAAGTCGACCTCCGACAGATCGTAGCCGCAGCCCGAGGCAGGGGCCTCGAGACAGCATGGCGGCAGCTCGATGGACGGGCCGCGCGGGATCTGGATCGCCTCGCCTTCGCAGTCTTCGACCTGGCAGGGGGCTCGGGCGTCCAACACGGCGCCGTCGGGACCGGTTTCGGCACCCAGGTCCGCTTCGGCGTCGGCGCCGAGGTCGGGCTCGGCGCCCCCGTCGGCGGCGGGATCGGCTTCGCCCCCGAGCTGGGGGGCTTCGTTGCCGCAGGCGAGCAAGCCCGAGAGGACCAGACCGAGACCGAGACCGCGCATCCGAATCACCGTGGGGCTCCGCCGCCATCGAGGCAAGGTCCCCTGGCCGCCTCGGCCCCCGGTTCGCCCGTCCCCACCGGGGCCGGCGGGGCATCAGCCTCCGGCCCAGGCCCACAGCACGGTCACGGCCACCGTGCCGCAGATGGCAGTCAGGGGGAGGCCGAGCCGCAAGAAGTCGGCCATCCGATAGCCCCCGGCCCCGAAGACCATCAGGTTGGTCTGGTACCCCAGGGGCGTCAGGAACGCGGCCGAGGACGCAACCAGGGCGGCCAGGACGAAGGGACGCTCGGCCACCCCCAGGCGCTCCGCCACCGACAGAGCCACCGGCACCGCCACCACCGCGGCCCCCGCGTTGCTCACGAGTTGGGACAGGGCCGTGGCTCCGGCGTATAGGACGATCAAGGCTCCCAGGCGGCTGTCTTGGGCCAGCACGAGCATGCCGCCGGCCGCCGCATCCGCCAGCCCAGACCGGCTCAGGGCCCGACCGAGCCCCAAGGAAGCGCCGATGGTCAAAAGCAGCGGCCAGTCCACCCGCTTGCGGGCGTTCTCTTCGGACAGGCAGCCAGACAGGATCATGGCCAAGGCTCCGCTCAGCGCCGCCACCGACAGCGGGACGCCGAGCAGGACCAGACCGAACATTCCGACGAACAAGGCCAGGGCCCAGCCTGCCCGATCGTGGCGCGGAGGTTCCTCGTCCTCCAGACGGCTGACCAGGTGAAATTCGTTCGAGTGGCGATGCCGTTCCAGAAAGTCCCGCGGCGCTTCGAGCAGAAGGGTGTCGCCGCCCTTCAGTCGGATGTCGCCGATCCGGGCTTGGATCCGCTCACCCTGCCGGGCGACCCCGAGCACCGCGGCGCCGTAGTGCGTCCGAAACCGTCCTTCCCGCACGGTGCGTCCGACCACCGGGCAGAGGCCAGAAACCACCGCTTCCACGAAGATTCGGTTGTCGCGCTGGCGCAGCTCGAATCGGGGCTCGTCGGCCGGAAGGAGCCCCGGGGTGCGCCGCAGGTCGACCACCGCCTGGATCTGGCCAACGAACACCAGCTGATCGCCCGCCTCCAGTCGTTCGTCTGGAGAGACCGCGGGGCGCACCTGCCGGCCGCGGTGGAGTTCTGCCAAGAACACGCCGGGAAGGTGCCGCAGCCCGGCCTCTTCGATGGTGCGTCCCACGAAGGGGCCCGATGGATCGACGATCATCTCCAAGGTGTATTCTCGGGGGTCCAACAGGGCCCGCAGGCCATCGTCGTGGGCCGGAAGAAGCCGGGGCGCCAAGGCGAGCAGGGTGAGGGTCCCGGCCGCAGCGACGGGAATGCCCACCGTGGCGACTTCGAACACGCCGAGTCCCTCGCGGCCCGAAGACAGCAACACCCCCTGCACCACCAAGTTCGTGCTGGTACCGACCAGGGTGCACAGGCCCCCCAGGATCGCCGCGTAGGACAGGGGCATCAACAGCTGTGAAGCCGGAACCCGGATCCGGCGGGACCAGTCCCCGACCACCGGCAGCAGGACCGCCACCACCGGCGTGTTGTTGACGAACGCGCTCAGCACCGTGACCGGCGGGACCAGCCGGAGCAGCGCCGCCCGGGCCGTGCGGGGGCGACCGAGCCACGGCTGTACCAGGCGCGTCACGACGCCGGTCTCCCGCAGGGCTGCCGCCACCACGAACAGGGCACCGACCGTCACCAGGCCGGGATTTCCGAATCCGGCCAAAGCCTCGGCGGGCTCCAGGATGCCGGTCAGCATCAGGGCGAGCAGCGCCAGGAGCAAGGGCACGTAGGCGGGCAGCCGAAAGAAGACGAGACCGCCCAGGACACCCGCCAGCGCCAGGGCCGTGATCACCGCCGACAGGTTCATGCCCGTCTCGGTCCCTTCCGCCAGGTCGGCTCGAACATGAAGCTTCGAAAAGTGCGAGCAGGCGGCGTCAGGAACGGCCGCGGTCGCTCAGGATACCCTTCTTCGGAACGACCACGACCCCATCGTCCGAGACGAAGAACCGCCTGCGATCTTCGTCTTCGTCATAGCCGATGGTCGTACCTTCCGGAATGTCAATTCCTTTGTCGATGATCGCCCGCCGAATCCGACAGTGTCGCCCAACGTTCACTCCCTCGAACAGAACCGACTCGCTCACGTGGGCGAACGAATTGATCCGGACCCGGTGGCTCAAGAGGCTTCGCTCCAAGTGGCCTCCGGAGATGATGCAGCCTTCGCACACCATGGAATCGGTGGCGATGCCGATGCGCTTTCGTTCCTGATCGGCGAATACGAATTTCGCGGGAGGCTCGGCGCTTTCGAATGTTTTGATCTTCCAGGAGCGGTTGTAGAGGTTGAAGGATGGCGACACCGAAACCAGGTCCATCGAGGCCTCGTAGTAGGCTTCGATGGTTCCGATGTCGACCCAGTAGCCCCGCGCAGCTTCGGATTCTCCGGGGACGGTATTCGTCTGAAAATCGTACACGTAGACCGGTTCTCTCTGGTAAAGGTTCGGGAGCAGGTCTCCGCCGAAGTCGTGCTTGCTACCGGGACGCTCGGCGTCTGATCGGCACTCCCGCGTCAGTACCTCCGGGTCGAACAGGTAGTTGCCCATCGAAGCGAGGGACCAGCCGGGGCGGTTCGGCATCTCGGGAGGATCGTCGGGCTTTTCTACGAAGCCGATCATCCGATTCGACTCATCCGTGGCGATGCAACCGAACCGCTTGGCTCGATCGCGGGGCACCGGAATCGCGGCCACCGTGGCTGCCGCGCCCTTTTCGAGATGAAAGTCGACCATCTGCCGAACGTCCATCTTGTAGACGTGATCACCCCCGAACACCGCAACGAGGTCGGGATGTTCATCGTCGATGATGTTGAGGTTTTGAAAGATGGCGTCCACGCTGCCGGAGTACCAGTCTTTCGAAAGATTCTGCTGGGGCGGGACGGGCTCCACGAAACCGCCGAAGCCGGCAAACCGGTTCCAGGTACGGAACAAGTGCTTCAGTAGGCTGTCCGATTTGTACTGGGTCACCACCTTGATCCGGTGGATGCCCGAGTTCACGAAGTTCGACAGAACGAAGTCGATGATGCGATAGCGGCCTCCGAAGGGGACGGCCGGCTTGGCTCGCTCGTCGGTCAGGGGCCACAACCGTTTCCCCTCTCCTCCGGCCAGAATCATCGCCAAGATCCGCATCGCGGATGGCCCTAGCACGGCCGTGGGGTCCAGGCCACCGGTCCCGAATCCAGCGACGGCCCGGCGTCCGCCGGGCCCGGGTGGACGGCCGACCCACCTTTCCGCTACGCCGCTTTCATGGCCGATTTCGAAGCCCCGTCCGGCGATACCATCCAACTCCACGGAGACCAGGTCGAGCCCGGCGACCGACCGATCGTTCCGTTCATCGAGGGGGATGGCACGGGGCCCGATATCTGGCGCGCCTCGCAAAGGGTGTTCGACGCTGCGGTCGAAAAGGCCTACGGGGGAAGAAAGGCCATCGCGTGGTTCGAGGTATTCGCGGGCCAAAAGGCCTTCGATGCATTCGGCGAATGGCTGCCGGACCGGACGGTCGAGGCGTTTCGCAACTATCGGGTCGGCATCAAGGGGCCGCTCACCACGCCGGTGGGGGGTGGCATTCGTTCTTTGAACGTGGCCCTGCGGCAGCTGTTGGACCTGTACACCTGCCTGCGTCCGGTCCGGTGGTTCCAAAACGTGCCCAGCCCCGTGCAGCGACCCATGGACGTGGACATGGTGATCTTTCGAGAGAACACCGAAGACATCTACGCGGGCATCGAGTTTCAGGAGGGAACCCCGGAGCTGAAGCGGTTCATGAGGATCTTCCAGGAGCAGTTTCCGGAGGAAGCCGCGAAAATTCGATTTCCGGAGTCCTCCGGGATCGGCATCAAGCCGGTTTCTCGTGAAGGGACCGAGCGGCTGGTTCGCGCAGCGATTCGATATGCACTCGACCGCGGTCGAAAGAGCGTCACATTGGTCCACAAGGGCAACATCATGAAGTTTACCGAGGGGGCGTTCTTGCAGTGGGGGTACGAGCTCGCCGAACGGGAGTTTGCGGACCAGACGTATGGGTGGGGCACCATGGGCAAGTCCCAGTGGCAGCGCACCGCCGAGTCCCGCGGGGTCGAAGCGGCCAACGCCGAGCTCGATGAGGCGAAGAAGGCCCACAAGCTGATCGTCAAGGACTCGATCGCGGACATCACGCTCCAGCAGGTGCTCACCCGACCCACCGAGTTCGACGTCATCGCGACCCCGAATTTGAACGGAGACTACCTGTCCGACGCCCTGGCCGCCCAAGTCGGGGGCATCGGAATCGCCCCCGGAGGCAACATCAATTACGAGACCGGTCATGCCATTTTCGAAGCGACCCACGGAACCGCCCCGAAGTACGCGAACAAGGACGTGGTGAACCCGGGATCGGTGATCTTGTCCGGCGAGTTGATGCTCCGGCACCTGGGCTGGCACGAAGCGGCCGACCTGATCGTGGCCGGACTCGACCGCACCATCGGCAACAAGACCGTCACCTACGACTTCCACCGTCAGATGGAGGGGGCCACCAAGGTGAAGACTTCCGAGTTCGCCGACCTCTTGATCGAGAACATGGCCTGATGCGGGGTTCGTGTGGTGCCTCTAGGCCGCCGGTCACCCAAGCCGCTGCGTCGTGGAGCTGTCGGCCCGCCGGGCCGTCGCGCGGACTCGGTCGAGCCCGGTCACGCGACGCCGGTCCATCGATGCCCGCCCCGCGCCCGACCGCAGACGGGTCCGGCAGCGGTTTTTCGGACTTCGTGTTAGCCTGGTGGCATGGGCGGGCTCGTTGTTTGGCTGTTCGTGTCGTACTCCTTCGTGCTGGGCGTGGGGACGGCGCTCCTGTCCCTGGGCGGAACCGCTTTTTGGGTCGGGCTCGCCCTGTGGACCTTGTTTCCAATCTGGCGCGTCACCCGCCGCTTTCGGCCCGACGTCGGCTACCGGTTGATCGGAAACTCCAGCCAACTGGGAGGCAACCTGGGTGACCGCGGAGGCCTCGCCACCCGGATGCGGACCCCTCTATGGTTCAAGCTCTGTCTGGGGGCAGAGGTTGCCGTGATCGCCGGCTTGGCCTCCCTCTTCTTCGGGGCGAAGCTGTTTTCCTGATACCCCGATGTGAGCGGCGGTCAGCTGGCTGCCTTCAATCGGCCCAGGTCCAAGGCCTCTTCCACCGAGCCGACTTCCTGCATCACGAAGTCCTTTCGCACCTGACCCTGCCATCGCCGGTTCGACATGGACGTGACGGCGCTGGTCGGCGTCACGGTCAGCACGGCTTCGAGGCCAGCAGCCTCGAACTCGGACACGGACTCGGCAATGAATGCCTGCGCCTCGTCCGACATGGCGCCGCGGGTTCGTTGCGTGTCGGCCACCCAAACCCGTATCTGGTGCTGCTTCACCATGTTCAGCCCCTGCTTCATCACTTCGATCACGCCCTGGGTGTCGTGAAACGAATGCCAATGGACCACCAAGGCTGCTTCGGGCCGAAAGAGGTCCACGTCGGCCACGCCGTCCACCGAGAACAGTCGTTCGGAAGCCATGTTGCCAGTCATCGGCCCCCTTCCGTCGAGCTCGACCCCGAGCTCGCACTCTGTCTCGAAGCGCGACACAAAAACAGGCTTTAGGTGCTCGGACGGTCCAGCCGTTGCTCGACGAACTCGGCCAGCCGTGCTGCGACCTCTCTCGGGCGCCTGCGTGGCCATCGATTGTGGCCCACGGGCGCGTCGCCTTCGACCCGATACCACTGGGTTTGGCCGCAACGGGTGCGGCCGAGAAGTGTGCGGGCCGACTCCGCCGGCGCCCAGTCGTCGTCCCACACCGTGACCACCAGGGCGTCGCAGGTAGCTGCACCGAGAAGTCCATCTCCATCGAAGCGCTCGGTCGAAAAGCTCCCAGTTCGAAGGGCTCGGTGCCAGTCGGAAATCAGTCGTTTCGACTCTCTGCCTCCGAATCCCAGTCGGTCTCCGGGCAGGTAGCCGAGGGTAAGGGCGAGACTCTCGGCTACCATTCCCGCTACGCGGATCTGGAGTCCGGCGAAGCCGCCCCAAGCAGCGTGGTGCGGTGAGCCCGATGCCAACAGTGCCAACCCACGAACACACTCGTTTCGATAGCCTGTGTGCAGTGCTGCCACCTGCCCGCCGAGCGAATGTCCGCCCCAGAAGAAGGGAGCGCCGGGGACCAGCTCGGCACACCAGCGAAACAGGCCCTCGGCTTGAACGCGGACCAGTTCGTCGTAGCTCCAATGGACGCGGCTTTCCGGACGTCGAGCCGGGCTCTCGCCCGAGCCCGGAAGCTCGCAGACCGCGGCGGCGATGCCGTGGTCGGCGATCCGTTCCAGAAACTCGTGATAGTAGCCGGCGGGAATGCCGAGGGCCGGCATCAGGGCGAAGCTCGCCTTGGCGGGGCCATCCGGCGTCACGGCCCAGGCTGGCTGCGGGCCGCCGATGCCTTCGAAACTGTGCTCGAGTGCGTGAGGCACGGTGCCTTGTCACCAAGGATCCCGGTCGAGGCCAAGCTTTCATCGCGGAAAGAGACTCGGTAGGTCGACAAGCCAGCTTCGATGGGTGCGGCCGGTCCGCGCAGTGCAGCCCGCGGACCGGCCGCAACGGGGGGCGATTCGATGGGACGCTTCAGGGAATCGAGCGGCCGAGGGTGAACGAGTCCTTCACGATGGCCTGCCCCCCGCCCTTGGGCGCTTTGAAGCGAAGTCCGCGGAAGGCGGTTTCGAGGCAGGCGACCAGCTGCGGTGCATCCCGGTCCACGGCAATCACCCGCGCTTGCTCCACCTTGCCGTCGGCTCCCACCCGAAGCTCGGTGTCGAAGACGCCCTCGAACCGGGGCTGCCGGCGCAGCTCGGAGCGCGTGCAGGCCACCACCTCCTCATCGGCGGAGCGCAACACCCGACGCACGTGGGAGGCATCGATGCCGGGCAGGGTCCGGGTCGCACCGAGGCGAGCGCGAGCCTTTCCTCGGGTTTTCACTTCTTTGACGCTCGCTTCCGAGGAGCGAGCCAGCGTTCCGATGGAGACGGAACGCCGAGTTTTCGATGGGGCCGCTGGCCGGGCCCTCGCTTCGAGCGAAGCCCGTTGCTCGGTACCCTTCAGCCGAGCCGTGGCTGCGGCCACCCCAGGGCCCAATCGGTGCGACAGGAGAACCCGGAGTACGGCGGAATCTTCCGAATCGCGCAGCATGCCCAAAATGCCTGCTCGCTTTACGACAGCCTCGTCTCGGGCGCGCCGATCCACGTCGACGCGAGGTGCTTTCGACGTGGCTGCGGTCTCTTCGGGTTCGGCCTCGGCTCGGCCGTTTTGAATCGGTGCGGAAATCAACAGAATGGATGACAATGTCCATGCAGCTTTCATGTCTTCGTGCCTTTCTCGCCCTTTCGGTGCGCAAAAAGAAGAAGGAGCACGGAGCGTGCCAAGCGGCGGGGACGGGCCGGGAGGAAACGACGGTGCGGATCCCGGGCCGCCTGACCCGCCGAGGGCCGTGTCGTGTCACCTGTCACCGGTGACGGGGCCTCTTTCGCCGAAGTGGTCGGACCGGAGCGCCGCCCGCCCGCTCCGGCAAAAAAGCGCAGTTTTTGCGCGTTAGGCCGGAAGGCTCCGCTGCGGCGCCTTCGGGCCATGACACGGGCTGTCACGTGGCACAGGCGGTCATGACACGTGGCAGCCCGTGTCAGCCTGGCCTTTTGCATCCGGCAGGCGCCGCGAATCCGCACGGCATGCTCCGTGCTGAGGGCTGCCGCATGCTCAGTCGGAATCCTTCTACAGCCCCCGTTCGAGACGCTTCGGTGAAAGCCGACGGATCCACCCCCTCCACGGTCGACGAGTCCCGTCGCAACAGTGCAAGATACCGATTCGTGGCGGGTACGGTCACACGGTCCCCGGAAAATACCTCCGAGACCACGCTCAAACGGGCGGCCTCGGTCCGGTCGCACCGTGCACATCCCGTCCTCACCTGTGTCGCCAGTCCGGACCCGACGCTCCTCGGCGCTTCCGTCGAACTGGATGGAGCCCGCTACGAGTTCGGTCGGGGCCGCGGCGTGAGCGCCCGCGTCGAGGACCCGCGCATGTCCCGCCGACACTTTAGGCTCGAACCGGACCGGGACGGCCAGTACGAGATCATCGACTTGGACACGGCCAACGGCACGTACGTGGACGGCGTGCGCATCGAGGGGAGTGCTCCGTTCCCGGGCCAGGTCGTCGTCGCCGGCGACACGCTGTTCGTCGTGGATCGGGATGTGGAACTCGACGACTTGCCCGCAGCGCCGTCGGTTCCCGAGATTCACCCCCGAGGTTTGGTCGGTAGCTCCTCCCCGGCCCGAGCCTTGCGTCGTTCGATCGCCACGGTCGCTTCGAGCGAGGGAACGGTCCTGTTGTTGGGCGCAACCGGCACCGGCAAAGAGGTCACGGCCCAGGCCATCCACGAGGCCAGCGGGGTCGAAGGCGAATTCGTCGCCGTCAACTGCGCGGCCATCCCGCACGATCTGGCAGAGGCCGAGTTCTTCGGGCACGTCAAGGGCGCCTTCACCGGTGCCGAACAGGACCGCCCCGGGTACTTCGAACAAGCCGAGGGAGGGACTCTGTTTCTGGACGAGGTCGGAGATCTACCGGCCCACCTTCAGGCCAAGCTTCTTCGCGTCATGGAAGACCGCCGGGTTCGACGGGTCGGCGACAGCCACACCATCGAGGTGAACGTCCGGGTCGTGGCGGCGACCCATGTGGATCTGGAGAGGTCCGGTTTTCGTCGGGATCTGCTCGCTCGGCTCGGCGATTGGGTGCTGCGGCTGCCGCGCCTCGTCGACCGTCGGGCCGACGTGCTGGTGCTGTGGAACCACTATTTCGGGTCGGAGGCCCCGGCCCCGATGACCGCGGAGTTCCAGGAGGCTCTGTTGCTCTACGAGTGGCCGATGAATGTCCGGGAACTCAAGAAGCTCGCCCGCCGGGTCTCGGAGATGGCGCCCCCGGGTGAGGAGTTGGACGTCCACCTGCTGCCGCCGGCACTGCGCGCCCGGGTCTTGAGCCGAATCGGTGGCCCGTCGAAGAGCGAACCCACCACCGTGTACGCGGAGCCCGAAGACCCCCTCCCTCTCGTCGACGAATCGAACACGCCGGGCCGAGACCGGATCATCGCCGCCCTCCGAGCCACCGGGGGCAACGTCAAGCGGGCTGCTGCCGAAAATGGCTGGCACCGCAATCAACTCTATCGTTGGCTGAAGCGTCTGCGGATCGACCACCGCAGTTTCCGCTGAAGGTTGCGTCGAACGAAAAAAGGCGGCCGGCGGTTACCCCGCCGGCCGCCGCCTCGATGAACGGCTGCCGAACCTATCGAAGCTCTCGCTGGGTCCCGCCCCGAAGCAGATTCGGGTTCGCCAGGTTCTGACCGACCCCGCGCTCGGGCCCGAGCACCGTGCGGACTCGGTCGGGCAGGTCTTTCCAGCTGTCCCGAAGGTCGTATTCCCGAAAGCGGTCCGCGTACTCCAAGGGGATGCCGGGAACCAAGCCGCCCCCCTCCCAAGCCAAACCGACCACGTCGATGGCCGGCGTCTGCGCACGGGCGATGGACCCGGCCTCGTCGCGCAACTCCACGCGACCCGCCCCGATCGCGCCGGTCGCGTCGGCCCGGGTCACCAGGGTCAGCGTCCAGGGAGCCCGCCCCGGACCCTCGAACAGGACACACACCATGTGGGGACTCTCCACCGCGCAATCCAGCATGCCTTCGCTGTCGAAGTGATCGAGGTTCAGCCCCTCCGGCAAGGACACCTCGAGCCACGTCTCCTGCTCGAACGGGACCGCGGGGGGGACGATCTCCGCTCTGATCTCGAAGGGCTCACCGACTTTCACCCGTTCGCTCGGACCTTCGACGAGCACCGCCAAGCCCTCGTAGCGGTCGGATGGGATTGCTCGCCGCTTTTCGGCGTTCTCGGCAGTCGGCTCGACTCCGCCGCAGGCGGCGAGACTCGCGACGGCGGTTCCAACCCAGATTCGCTTGAAATGATTCATGTGCCTTTCTCCCTTCGTACCGGCCCACTTCCGGCCCGGGGCCGGAACGGGAGCCCGCCCCATCGGACGGGCTCACGGAGCCAGTATCCATTCGAGGAAGCAGTGACCGTGCCATCCGAAATCGGTCACGCGAGCGGTATGATTTTTCAATACGACACGGGTGTCACCGCGAAAGGGTTGGGACACGCTGTGTCGGGACGGGGGGGAGCGCGGGCTCAGGCGGGTGCGACCGTGATCTGGATCCCCTTGGCGTCGTCGAAGCAGAGGTGTTCGCGAATGGCGGCGACTTCGGGGATCGGTTCTTCGTATGTCCACGCCGCATTGGCCACCTCGGAATCGCCGACATGGACCGTGTAGTAGGACGCTGTTCCTTTGAACGGACAGTGGGTCTGGTGGCTGGTGCGCTCCAGGTGCGCCATGTCGACGTCATCCCGCGGAATGTAGATGCGGGGCGGGTAGGACGCCTCCAACAGGCGCACGGCTCGGGTCGTGTTCACGATCCGCGTCCCTTCGAAGTGCACTTCCACCGCTTCCAGCACCGGTTCGATCCGGATTTCGCTCATCCTCCACCCCTGGCGCGAACCACGCTCCAACGCCATGATGGATCGAGCTTGCGAAAAGTCCCGCACCGAAACCGATCAGGACCGCCGCCATGGAAGCCGCCAGCAAGCTGCGCTGTCGAGATCCCGACAGCCGGAGCACCGCCGGGTACACGGCGGAGGTGAAGCCGGCGCTCACGCCGAGCCAACTGATCCAAAAGGTGAGCTGAGGTCCCGTCACGGTTCGTTCCCTTTTCCCATGGCCCGCCGCAGGCGGTCCATGATCGCCCGACCGAGCCCTTCTTCGGGGACAGGCTCCACCGCGATGGCCTCCAGCCCCGCGCGATCCAGGTGTCGCAGGGCGGCGAACAGACGGGTGGCCGCCTCGTTCAGGTCGCCCGTGGGCGACAAGATCTCCGTCGCCCCGTACCCTGGAGGGGCCGGGGCCCGAAACGCCAACAGGCCCCGGCTCGGGCTGGGAGGCAAGGTGGCGTTCCACCCCACGGGGGTCCGGGGAGCGTAGTGTTTCGCCAGCCGTCCGGGGCTCAGCCGCTGCTGTTCGTCCGGCGCCGGTATCCGGATCGGGCCCAAGGCGTCCGTCAGCGCTTCGACCGAGATCCCGCCGGGCCGGAGCAGCACCGGTTCTTCGGCGTCGGTCCAGGACAGCACCGTCGATTCGACGCCCACGGAGCAGGGCCCGCCATCGAGCACGGGCAACCGATCCCCGAACTCGGCCCGGACCGCTTCGGCCGAGGTGGGGCTGATCCCGCCGAATCGGTTGGCCGATGGGGCCGCCACGGGTGCCCCGACCCGCAGCAGCAGGTCCCGCGCCACGGGGTGGGCGGGCACCCGGACCGCCACCCGAGAAAGGCCCGCGGTGACCAGGTCGGCCACGCGATCGGTCTTGGGTCCGAGCAGCGTCAGCGGACCGGGCCAAAAGCGTTCCGCCAGTCGGCGGGTCCGCTCACAGACGTGGGTCCAGACCTCGGCGAGCTGGTTCGCGTCGGCCAGGTGCACGATCAGGGGGTCGAAGCGCGGTCGTTCCTTCAGCTCGAACACCCGGGCGACCGCGTGCGGGTGATCGATGACGGCGCCGAGCCCGTAGACCGTCTCGGTGGGAAAAGCGAGCACGCTGCCCTGACGCAGCAAGGCGGCCGCAGCCGCCATGTCCATCGGGTCCGACACGGGCCGGAACTAGCTCCTCATCGTTCTGTCGGTCCACTGCGAAGCGCCGTCGTCCGCGCTTGGGTCCGAGTCCCGGGGCGGACTCGTCCGCGGCCGCGGGACCAGACGACCGGGGGCGCGGCTCAGAAGTACCACCCCACGTTGATGTTGAATCGAAGCTCCCACGATTGGGTGGGGTCGCCCGGACCCAAGGCCCGAACGTACTGCAGCCCCAAAAAAGGATGGTTCCGCCCAGCTGCAAAGTCCAAGTAGGTATACACCGGGCCCACCGCCAGCAGGAATCCTGCAGTGTTCTGAAAGGAGTCTTCGAACTCCTCGGGATCTTTGTACAACGCGCTGAAGTCGTCGTAGAAGGTGATCGATTCGAACAGCCAGTAGGAAAGAGGAATCTCCCATGCGATCCCGGTGGTCAGAAACTCCGCCCGAGCGGCCACCGTGTATGGTGCGTCATACGCGCCCATCGCCACCAGGCGGGAATCTGCGACCGCCGATTCATCCATCCCGATCTCGTAGCGTCCCCCCTCGGCGACCACGTTGACGGGGCCCAGGTCGGCGTCGAGGTGTCCAGCCATGGCCCACTGCACGCCTCGGCGGTTGGTGCTCCGTTCGAAGGTCTGGCCGATCTGTCCCGAAAAGCCGAGCTCCGCGCTCAGGTGTTCGCCATGGCGAAGAGTCCACGCAATGCGAAGGTTGGCTTGATTCGTCTCTTCGAGGGAACGGGCTTCCGAGATCCCAGCCGCAGAGAGCACACCTGGCCTCGTTCGAACCAGGTCGTACGAGTATCGGGCGCTGTCCAACGAGCTTCCCGAATAGCCTCCTTCGTCGTTCTTGAAAAAGGCCAGCTGGATCTCCAGGTCGCCGAGCTCGACGATCGTTTTGATGCCGAGATCGTAGTCGTCTTCGAGCCCTACGTAATAGGGCAAGCTGAAGAAGAAGTTGTGCGAAGCGTACGGCAGCACACCGAACGGAACTTGCGTCACGCCCAGGCGAAACGAAAGTCCCTCGCGCTCCAGCTCCGTACCGATGTAGCCGTGCTGCAGCATGTTGTAGCCCGCGTAGAAGCGGTACTGGGCGGAAAAAACCAGGTCGGCGTAGCGAGCGCCTACGTCGAGTCGAAACACGTCGAAGCTCGATGCAGAGGGAAACTGGGACGGGCCCCCGTAGGTGTTGAAACTGAAGTTGAACCGGAGCGCCCCGCCGAGCTGAACGGTCGGTGTCTCCTCTCGGATCGGCGCTTCTTCGTAGCGCTGCTCGGTGGCCGAGTCGGCGGCCTCGGGCCCCAGCAGAAGCATACCGAACAGCCGGCTGGTCGAAGTCGCCACCGCGGGCAGCGGCGGAGCTGCTTTTGCGCCGGGCGCCCCGGTGGCCTCACCACCGGCTGCGGCCCACACGGCCATCGCGCACCCGAGCCACACCATCGCACCATCCACCGGGGCCTCGTTCCGGCTGGAGGGGCCGGCCGAATCCCCTGCTGCCGGTGTCGACGCCACCGTCCTCGGGACACAGGGTCAACCCCGGCCAGGCAGCTCTCCGGTCGGGAGCGGCCGGATCGCCCGGGCGCGGGCTATTCGCAAAGCCGGGCCGAGTCCGCGCCGGTTCACATGGCTTCGGGAGCCCGAAGACCCAGGGTTTCCAGTCCCGCGGCCAGCGAAGCCCGGATCGCATCGGTCAGATGGAGGCGTGCCGCCCGGAGCTCCGGGTCGTCTTCGACCAGGACCCGGGCGGCCCGGTCCCGGTTTCCGGCCGTGAAATAGGAAGCGGCGGTCTGGGCCAGCTCCAGCACGGCCCGGGTCAGCATCGAAGGCTCGAACGCTTCGCAGGCCTGAACCAGGACCTCGGGAAGCCGCGCCAAGGCCTTCATGACCGCCCGTTCCTCCGGGGTTTCGAGCCGCGACAGATCTGCTCGGGAGGGAACACCACCCCCTTTGCGCAGGATGCTGCACGCCCGGGCGTGGGCGAACTGCACATAGGGTCCGGTATGGCCGTTGAAGTTCAACACGTCGTTCCAATCGAACGTGTAGTCGTTCGTTCGCAGGTTCTTCAGGTCCTGGAAGACCACGGCGCCAATTCCGATGGCGGTGACCGCTTCGTCCAGGTGGGCGGGATCGATCTTCTCCGAGGCTTCGCAGATCTCTCTGGCCTTCGCTTCGGCTTCGTCGAGCACCTCGTCCAAGAACACGACGGTACCCCGGCGGGTGCTCATTCCGCGCAGCCGGCCGAAGGGCACGTGGTGACAACGGTCGGCCCAGGTGTGACCCATCGCTTCGAGCGTACGGAACAACTGAGCGAAGTGCAGGGCCTGGTCCGCGCCGACCACGTAGAGCGATCGGTCGAACTCGAATCGTTCGTATCGATCGATCGCAGCGGCGATGTCGCGGGTCAGGTAGAGTGTGGTGCCGTCTCGGGTCTTCAAGATGACCGGCGGCTCTTCGGGGCCGTAGTCCAGGTCGACCACCTCTGCGCCGTCGCTCTCCCGGGTTCCGGGCATGGCCCGAACCCGCTCGACCGTGGACTCGAGCACATTCTGATAGAGGGATTCTCCTTCGATCGAAGAAAATTCGATGCCGAGACGGTCGTAGACCCGCTGAAACTCCCGAATCGATGCCTCCCGAAATCGGCGCCACTCGGCCAGGGCGGCCTCGTCGCCTTCTTCCATGCGGCGAAGATACTGGCGCGCTTCGCGGGCCCGGGCCTCGACCCCAGGGAGCTCTTCCCGAGCCGCCTCGGCATCTCGTTCGAGCGAAGCGAACCAAGCTTCGAGCTCCGGACCTTCCGTCGGGTCGGGACCGCCCAGGGCGTCGAGCCGTCGTTCGAGGCCCTTCAGCTTCTTCGCGTGCTTTTTCGCCTCTTTGCCCCCTGCGGGGGTCGGCTGGGCTCGAAGCTCTTCGAGCTCCTTCACCAGTTTTCGGGCGGCGGCGGGTCGGTCGATGCGTTCTTGAACGCGGGCCACGTCGGCTTCTTGGTTCGCACGAATGTAAACCTCGACCAGGTGTTTGGCGTCGTCGATTCGGTTCGGGTCGCCATGGCGGGCGAATCCGGTGGCGAGCAAGCCGAACTGCCGGCCCCAATCGCCGAGGTAGTTGATTCCCACCACGTTCCAGCCGCACGCTGCGTGCAGGCGGGCGATGGCCGCGCCGATGACCGTGGTTCTCACGTGGTGAAACCCGAGGGGCTTGGCGATGTTCGGGGAGCTGTAGTCGATGACCACGGTCCGACCCCGACCTTGGTCGTCTCGAAGGTAATCGGCCGAGCGGGCGGCCGGCACCACCGCCCGGGCCAGGGCCGCCGCAGACACGGTGACGTTGACGTAGGCGCCTTCCGCGTGAACCCGGGACCAGTTCGGGTCCCCGGCAGCGGCCAGGGCCTCGGCCACCTGCCGGGCCAAGACATCGGGGCGCTGCCCGGCTTCTTTGGCCCAGGTGAACACCGGGAGGGCCAAGTCGCCCCGCTCCGGGGCCGGCGTGCGGATCGAAGCCTCCAGGGTGGCCACCCGATCTCCGGAAAGCCCTTGGCTGGACGCGACTTGGGATGCAAGAGCGGTCCGGAAAGGCGCGAGCGGCGTCCCCATCGAGGCGGGCCGTACTGAAATCACGTCATGTTTGGCAAGAAGAGCGACGACCTCTCCGAGGCGCAGATCCGACAAGCGGCTGGCGCCGTGAAAGACCCGGTGCTCGAACGGAGCCTGGCCGATGCGGGCATCCTTCAGGGGGTGTCCACGAAGGGCTCCGAGGTGAAACTCGAGCTTCGGTGGCCGAGCCCGGCCTGGGAGCCGAAGGAGGCCGTGCAGTCCGAGGTCGAGGCCGCGCTGCAGTCGGCGGGATTGACCCGAAAGCTGGTTTTCGACCACGGGGCCGACGTGCAACGGGCCCGTCCCCAAGGGAGCGCCCAATCGATGATCCCGGGGGCCAAGAACATCCTGCTGTTCGCTTCCGGAAAGGGCGGGGTGGGAAAGTCGACCGTGGCCACCAACGTGGCGGCGGCGTTGGCGGAGACGGGGGCCTCGGTCGGACTTTTGGACAGTGACATCTACGGGCCCTCCTTGCCGACCATGCTGGGTGCCACCGACCGGCCCGAGGTGGTGGGCCAAAAGCTGATGCCCCTGACCGCCCACCAGATGAAGGTCATGTCCATCGGCCTCATCGTGGACCCGAACCAGGCCATGAGCTGGCGCGGGCCCATGCTCAACGGTGCGCTCACCCAGTTCATGCGCGACGTCGAGTGGGGGGAGCTCGACTACCTGATCTTGGACCTGCCTCCGGGAACCGGAGACGTGCAGCTGACCATCGCCCAAAATCTGAAGGTCTCGGGCGCGGTCTTGGTGTCCACGCCCCAGGACGTGGCTTTGGCCGACGTGACCCGCGGCAAGGCCATGTTCGACAAGGTCGACATCCCGTGCCTGGGAGTGGTGGAGAACATGGCTTACTTCGTGTGCGGAAACTGCCGAGCCAAGCACACGATCTTCTCATCCGGCGGAGCCGGGCGCATCGCCAAGCAGCTGGGTCTTCCGTTGTTGGGCGAGATCCCCCTCGAGATGACCACCCGCGAAAGCGGAGACCTGGGTACCCCGGAGATCTTGCGCAACCCGGACAGCGAGAGCGCCAAGGCCTTCCGGAGTCTCACGCGGCGGCTGGCCACCGAGCTGGGCCGGCAGGCGGCGCAGCAGAGCGTGAAGGCGGGTACGGGACTCAAGATCATTCAGTGAGCATGGCCAAAACCGGTTCCACCAAGCCGCCGAAGGGCACCCGCGACTTTCTGGCCGAAGACCTTCGGCGCCGGGAACACGTGGTCGACGTGATCCGCGAGGTCTACACCGGCTATGGGTTCGAACCCTTGGAGACTCCGAGCTTCGAGCGGCTCGACGCACTCCTCGGCAAGTACGGCGAAGAGGGGGACCAGTTGGTCTTCAAGGTCTTGAACCGGGGCCAGCAGCTCGTGGATGGGGTGCGGGAGGCAGGCGCCGCCCTGGATCGGCCCGGCGTGGTTCGCACCGGACGCTCGGGTGAGACCGCCCCCGAAGTCGAGACCCTTCTGGCCGACCTGGGGCTGCGGTACGACCTGACCGTCCCTTTGGCTCGGGTGGTCGCCCAGTACGGGTCGAAGCTGCCGGGCGTGTATCGCAGATTTCAGATCCAGCCGGTGTGGCGGGCCGACAACCCCGGGAAAGGCCGCTTTCGCGAGTTCTACCAATGCGACGTGGACGTGGTGGGCACCGCGTCGAAGCTGGCCGAGGTCGAAGTGTGCGCCGCGGTGACCGAGTGTCTGAAGCGCCTGGGGTTCGAGGACTTCTGGATTCGCGCGAACCACCGGCAGCTGTTGAAGAGCCTCATAGAGCATGCCGGGATCGACCCGGCCCTGGAAGGGGCGACCATCGGCGGGCTCGACAAGCTCGACAAGATTTCCGAGACGGGCGTTCGAAGAGAATGGTCGAGCGCCGGCGTTCACGAAGACGCACAAGATCGCTTGTTCGAATGGGTGCGGCGCGATGGCGGCCCGAGCTCGCTTCGAGATATCTTTTCGAAAGATTCGGACGGGTCTCGCGCGTTGGATGACTTGAGCGAAATTCTCGAGCTGTCCGAGGCAGGCCCAGCCTCCGGCCGAATTCGTTTCGACCCCACGCTCGCTCGTGGGCTCGGCTATTATACCGGAGCGATTTTCGAGATCGCGGTGGGCGATCTGGCGGGCTCCCTCGGCGGTGGCGGCCGGTACGACGGACTGGTCGGCATGTTTTCCGGCAAAGACGTGCCGGCCTGTGGCTTTTCACTCGGCCTCGAGCGGCTGCTGGTGGTCATGGAGCAACGGGGCATGTTTCCGGAGCAATCCGCTGCGCCCGACGTGTTGGTGGCCTTTTCGGATCTCGAAGCCCGAGGACAGGCTTGGGAGCTGGCCGGTCGAATCCGCGGGCGGGGACGCACCGTGGAGCTGCATCCGGAACCGGCCAAGGCGGGCTGGGTGCGAAAGACTGCCGACGAGCGGGGCTTTTCGTTCGCCGTGGTCACCACGGGCGAGCCTGACCCAGAGCTGTGGGCCCGGGCGGAGCCCGAAGTCCGGGGGCGCCGGGTTGCGGAGCTGGACCTGATCGAACGGCTGGCACGGGAGGATGGCGCGCCGAGCTGAGGGGCGGTCCCGCCGCAAACGGCGCCCGCCGCGGATCGCGAGCCTGGGGCGGGGGCCCGACAGGGCGTTCGCACCCCGCCCGGCGCCGATCCGCGATGCGTCAGCCTGCGCGCTCTTGGGGGCGGACGGGCGGACCCGACGTTGCTTCATTCGCCCGAACCCGTGTCTTCGTTCGAAAAGCGGTTTTTGCGGGGGCGGGCCACGCCGTAGGCGTCGAGCTTTTTGAGCAGCGTTCGGCGGGGAATGCCGAGGCGCCGCGAGACCTCGGACTGGTTGCCGCCGAACCGCTCCAGCGCCTCGAGGATCTGCTTTTTCTCCAGCTCGTCCAAAAAGCCGGGCAGGCTTTGCCCCGGCGGCAAAGTGGCCCCCAGGCCGCCGGGCTCGAGGGGGCCCTTGATCACGAGCCAGCTGTCGCCGATCTCCACCACGACCCCCGGCTTCAGCTCCATGGGTTGCCCGGGCTCCAGAGACTGGCCCTGAACCAAGGTGCCGTTGGCGCTGCCCAAGTCCCGGATCGTGATGGGCGGGCCGGTTTCGAGGCGAAGGTGTTCCCGGCTGATGGCCGGGTCGTCGATGGTCACGGCGCAATGTTCGCCCCGCCCGATGGACAGGACCATGCCGTCGACCAGGGGATGGGTGGAAGCGTCCTTCAGACCCCCGACGAGCAACTGCCGCACCGCTCGCCGGGCCGCAGCGCGCCGCTCGGTCTCCACGTTCGGCTCCCCGTCCTGGGCCACGCGTCGAGGATTCCCGCGTGCGGCATCCGAGTCAATCGGACTGGGGATTGTCCCGGGCCTCAGCCGGCTCGGGCCCGTTCGGGCGTCGGCAGCGGCACCCGGTAGCGCTTGAGGTCCGAGGCGCATTGCACGTTCGAGAACACCCGCTGGGCTTCTTTCAGGTGTTGCCGGGTGTTCGGATAGCGCTGCGAAAAGTGGGACAACATCAGTTTCTTGGCCCGGGCGTCTCGGGCCAGCTCCGCCGCGTGCTGGGCCGTCATGTGCCCCCGCTCCCGGGCCTCGCGGGCTTCGTGTTGGGTGTAGGTGGCCTCGCAGATCACGAAGTCCGCTTCGTGGGCCAGCTCCAACGCCCCGGGGCAGGTCTTGGTGTCCATCACGAACGCGAAGGTGCCTCCGGTCTGCCGGCACGAGACCCGATACCCGAAGGTGGGGATCGAGTGGGCCAACCGCCGGGCTTCGATCCGAAACCGCCCGTCATCGAAGATCGGCCCGGGCTCTTCGAAGGGGTGGAGCACCACTTCCAGCTCCGAGGCATAGTCTGCCGCGCACAAGGCCCGCTCCACGAAGATGCGGCCCGCATCCGAGAAGTGCACGTGGATCGGGGCGTCCGGACGCTCCAGCGAGAACCGGTGAAACAGCCCGGCCAGGCCCAGACAGTGGTCTCCGTGAAAGTGGGTGACCAAAATGCGCGTCACCCAGCGCGGATCGGCCCCGGCCCGGACCATCTGCCGGTTGGTGTTCTCACCGGGATCGAACAGAAAGCCTTCCCCGCCCCATCGGAGCAGGTAGCCATTGTGGTTGCGGAACCGGGTCGGCACTTGGCTCGAGGTTCCGAACACGATGAGCTCGGGCTCGTGCACGAGACCCGCGATACGTTCACGGTGGTGCCTCCGAATCAAGGCCAGACGCTCGTTCCCGGGGGACACGGATCGTGAGCGATCGGCCCCTCGACACCCTGTTGGCTCGGCCTTTTCCCTCCGAGCGGCCCGAACCCGGCCGGAGCACCTTGGAGGTTCAGGTCTACTGGCGTCACGACTACCTGGATGGCCTCGAATCGGCGGGCCGTCGCCGCATTTCGGTGGGCGGCCTGCGCAACAACCCCCTTCGGGTCGAGCTGCCCGAGGGCATGGCCCCCTTCACCCTGGCCGAAATCCGGGGGGACCGGGCCCGCATTCGGGTGCCAGAGGGGGCGGTCGCGGGATTCAAGCACGAAGACGGACGGGTGGAGCCGCCCGTGGGCCAGGCCGTATCCCGGCCCATTCCATCCACACTGGTGGAGCTGGGGCTCGGCCAACGTCTGGCCTTTTCGCTGGCAGACCTGACCTTCGTCCTTCAGTTCGTGCGGGACCACGGCACCAAGCAGAGCTTGTGGGAGCGGATCCGCCCGAAGGACCTGTGAGCCGAGCCCGATCGGACGATCGTCGGATGGCGCCGGGAACCCCTTGGGTTCCCGGCGTGAATCGGGCATCCTCTCCCCATGTCGGGCGCCGTCCAGTCGGTTCTGCCAGGGCTGGTTCATCCGGCCGCATACGGCCCCACGCCCGCCGGTGCACCGGATTTGGAGTCCTTCCAAAATCGGGTGGATCCGACCCGGCGCCTGCAGCATTCGGCCGAAAGCGGGCTGCTGTCCGATCCCCGGAGCGGCCAGGGCGGCCGGGTCCGAGGCCCTCAGCGTGGCCCCCTGGCGCCGGTCGATGGCGAAGGGGTCGACGAGCCCGCCACCTCTGCCGCCGAGACCGCTGCCGCGTTCGTGGAGGCAGCGGCCGGTTTCGAAGAGACGCACCGTCACCAGCTCGGCACCTACGGGCGCGAATTCGTGGCCCGGGCCCCGGCCGAGCTCTACCGAAAGCCCCAGTCGGCCCCGTCCACCAACCCGACCCGGCGGGCCTTTTACGTCGTCCACCCGTTTTGAAATCCCGCGCCCGGGCCCCGGCCGAGCTCTACCGAAAGCCCCGGTCGGCCCCGTCCACCAACTCGACCCGGCGGGCCTTTTACGTCGTCCACCCGTTTTGAGACCCCGCGCCCGGGCCCCGGCCTCCCCGCGGTGAACACCGCTTCCGAGGAGACCCGGGTTCGGGTCGGGCCCGTCAACCGGCCTCGGAAGCGTCCTGGGGCTTCACCGGGACACGGAAGGGCCGCGTTCGCGGTCGGTCGCACAAGGAGTCGGTGCAGACCTGGTAGCGGAACCTTCCGGTCACCTGGCTGGCCTCCGCCGGCATCTTCAAAGGAACCCGCAAGTTCCCTGCGCCTTCCACCGTGACCGACTGGCCGATGGACAGCTGTTTGGTCTCGCCCTTCGGGTACACCACCGGACCGGCGGGCTGCACCGGACTCTCCGGGTCGATGGTGAGTTTCAGCGGGCGACCCACCGTTTCCCCCACGGTGTAGACGTGAAAGCCCTCTTGCACTTCGAACTCGACCACCAGCTGGTCGCCGTGGACCGCCACCTCGTAGCGAAAGCCCGCCTGCCAATCGGGCAGCCGATTGCCGGTCCGCGCTTCGGACGCCGAAGGCGGCGCGGGGGGCGCGGACCCCGGGTCCCGGCAGCCGAAGCCGAAGAATCCGAATCCCAGGGCCAGGGCCAGGGCCGCCCGCAGTCCGAGCCGCACCGCGCGATGTCGTTGGGAAGGCCGGCAACGCACGGCCCGAACTGAACGCACCGGGCCCCGGGCCGCAACCGCGGACGTGCCTCCGGATCGGTCTGGTCCCTTCGCCCCGATCTCGGTATGCAGGCTCCATGCGAGCGACCATGTGGGTTTTGGGAGTGCTGCTGGTGCCGGGCCTGGCGTTCGGTGCGGGCAAGCCCCGTGGGCCGGTGACCAAAGACGGCAAGCAACCGGCCACGCCCGGTGAAGTTCAGGCGACGGATGCGGCGCCGAAACCCGAGCCGACAGCGGCCAACCGAGAAGAGGCCCTCTCCAAAGCGAAGGCAGCGGCCGACGCCGGCGACCCGGCGGCTTTGGCCAAGGCCCTTCGGTCTCTGCGGATCTTCAGCAACCTGAACGAGCGCAACGACAGTCTGCTGCGGGCCGGGGTGGAGCACCTGGAATCGGGGGCCCTGGCCCGGGCGGAGAAGACCTTTCGTTCGGTGACGGGGGGAGAAGCGGCCGAAGAGATGGCCGAGCTCGGCCGGCAGGGGGCGCGGACTGCGCGCCTGCAGGCCGAAGCCGACGCCCTCGAGAAGCTGGCCGAGGCCTCCGACCCCCGGGCCGCTGCCCGGATCCTGGTGGCGGGCTACGAGGCGGACCCCGAAAGCGCCAACGCCCGGAAAGGGTTTCGGCAGTTGAAGGTCCGAATCGAAGATCGATTCGCCGAGATGGAGGAAGGCGAGCTGGCCCATGCCATCGAGGCGCTTTCGATTCTCGAGAACGTCGAAGGCGACATGAGTCAGCGGATCGCCAAAGCCTCCGGCATTTTGGCGGAAGGCCGGGCGGCGGAGGCCGAGGCTGCCTACCAGGACGCCAAAGTCGGCGTGCTGGGCGACGCCGAGAGCCAGGTGGCCGCTTGGGCCGTCGACTGGGTGCGGAAGCGCCGGATCGCCGCCCTCGAGCAGGAACTGGTCCAGGTGTCGAAGGCGAAGGACGTCATCGCCGAAGATCGGGTGGTGCAGGCACTTCTGGCCCTGGATCCAGACCATCGGGAGGCGAAGAGAAGGGCGCGCACCCTGCGGTCCCGGGTGGTGGCAGCCCGACTCGCGTCGGCCCGCGAGCACCAGGACAACGGGCAGTACGGTCCCGCGTTCATCTACTTGAAGAAGGGACTCGATACGGCGCCTGGCCACGAGGAACTCGGCGCCGAGCTCGAAGCGGTGAAGGCAAAGCTCGAGGAGCGCCGAGACCTGATCTTGGTCGTGCCCGCTCTGGAGCCGGTGGAGGGCTGTGCCGGTTTCGCCGAGCAGCTTCGGACCGAGGCCCAGCAGACCACGTCGCGCCGGGATGACCTGGGGGCCTACGTGCTGAGCCCCGGCTGGACGAAGGCGTGGAAGAACGACGACCCACGGGCACCCCACGTGGAAGGTGCTTTGCGGCTCGAGGTCGTGTCGTGTCGGGCGGCGGCGGCGGAGGGCGCAGCCCAGGTGCGCTGGTCCGTGCAGGTGCCGCTCGATGGCGACGTCCGCGGCGAGGTGGCGGGCGGCGAGCTGACCGTGTCCGTGGATTCGAGCTTGGTTCCCAAGGACGAGCAGGACGCCCAGGGCCGAGGCACCATGCGGCAACTTTCGGACCGGGTGGCTTCGGATGTGGCGGACGCCGTCGCGTCTCGGCGCGACGACATGGATCAGTGGCTGCTGGTCTTGGGGCAGACCTTGCGACAGCGCGAGCAGCCGGCCCGGGCCGCCCATGCCTACGCCCGGTTGGTGCTCAACAAGCCGCTGATGGTGGACGACGAGCAGATGGAGGCCCTGGGAAGCGCCCTTTCCCAGACCTATCGGTGACGCGACTGCTCGGCATCGACTTCGGAACCCGACGCCTCGGGTTCGCGGTGGCCGAGTCGGAGCTGGGTGCCGCCCGACCGCTCGAGACGTTTCGACGAACGGGTGTGGACGGGAGGGACCTGGACCGGGTTCGTCATCATGTGCAGGCTTGGGAGGTGGATGAGGTCGTGGTGGGTGTGCCCCATCTATTGGATGGAACTGCCACGGACAGCACCGAGCGGGCCGTACAGTTCGCCGCGTGGCTGCAAGCTGCCCTGCGTCCGATACCGGTCACGACGGCCGACGAGACCCTGAGCAGCTTCGAAGCGGATCAACGCATGGAGCGCGATGGCATTCCCCCCGCCCGCCGTAAGATGCAGCGGGACGGTTACGCAGCAGCGGCATTTTTGGACCAGCTGCTCGCAGACCGCCGGGCCGCAGCCGCGACAAAGGAAGGAACACCTCGATGAGTCGACCGATCACCCCCGAGGGATACGCCCGGTTCGAAAAGGAACTGCAGCGGCTGTGGCACGAAGATCGCCCGAAGATCGTCCAAGAAGTGTCGGACGCTGCGGCATTGGGAGACCGCTCCGAAAACGCCGAGTACATCTTCGGAAAGAAGAAGCTTCGCGAGATCGACAAGCGGATGAAGTACTTGTCCGAGCTCCTCGAACGACTCACGGTCATCGATCCCGCCGCGAACGCCAAGGACCGGGTGGACTTCGGGGCCACCGTGGAAGTCGAGGACGAAGAGGGGCGCGTTCGAACCTACCAGATCGTCGGTGAAGACGAGGTGGACGCGAAGGCCGGCCGCATCTCGATGAAGTCGCCGGTGGGAAAGAGCCTTCTCAACCAGCGAGAAGGAGACAACGTCCTGGTGGACCGGCCGGCCGGCGAAATCGAGCTCGTAATCCGGTCGATCACGTACGGCTGAAGCCGCCGCGCTGACCTTTTCTGGCCGGGCGGGTCGGATCGCCGCCGCCTTGCTCCTTGCCAGTTCGCGTGCGTTCGCGCAGGGGATGGACGGTACTCACCCGCCGGCCGCTTCGGCCAGTTCGGCCCGGCTCTCGCGGAGCTTTTTCAGGCGCTGCTCGACTTCGGTCAGCTTGTCGCGGGCCTGTTGCACTTTGTCGGGCGGCGCCTTGTTCACGAAGTTCGGGTTATCGAGCTTTGCCGCCGCTGCGGACATCTCCTTCTCTGTCTTGGCAATGTCTTTGTCGAGACGGGCGACTTCATCGTTCAGGTCGATGTATCGTCCGAGGTCCAGATAGAGCTCGAAGTCCCTGTCGTACTGGACGGCCATCCCAGCGGACCGACCTTCGACCACCTCGACCCCTTCGAGCTTGGCCAGGAACTTCACCGCGTCTTGGCGGCCCTCGACCATGGGCTGTGCCGCCGGATGCAGCGGCTTGAAGTGTACGGTGATCCGCTCCGAGTCCTTGATCCGGTATTGCGCTCGCAACTGGCGGATCGCCGAGACGAACCGCTGCAGGATGGCGAAGCGGGCTTCGAGTTCGGGATCGGGGGCGGTTCGCGGTTTCGGCATCCGGTCTGCCGCCAGCAGATCCGCTTGGGGGACGTCGTCGAGCCACAGGCCGAGCCGGTTCATGGCGGGAGCCAGCCGGCTCCACAGCTCCTCGGTCACGAACGGGACCACGGGATGGAGCAGCCGCAAGGTATCGGCCAGCACCGAACCCAACGCCCGCAGCGCACCGCGACGCGCCGCGTCGTCGTCTCCGTCGAGCCGGGGTTTGGAAAGCTCGAGGGCCCACGAGCAGAAGTCGTTCCAAACGAACGGATACAGGGCATGGGCGATCCGGCCGAAGTCGAAGGTATCGATTCCCGAGCGCACGTCGCGAATCGTGCTGTCCAGGCGGGCGAGCAGCCATCGGTCTTCTTCGGTGAGGGGGGCTGGGTCGCCTCCGGCGGGTTCTCTTTCGAGGGCCGTTATCACTCGGCCGGCGCCGTTCCAGAGTTTGGTGACGAAGCTTCGGCCTTCCAGAAAGCGACTCAGGGCCAGGCGGACGTGCTCGCCCTCGGTGATGCTGTAGACCAGGGTCCACCGCATGGCGTCGGCGCCGACCGCTTCGAACCCGTCGGGGAAATTCTTTTCGATGCGCCGAAGGAGTTCCTTCATGTTGGAGGGCCGGGCTTCGAGCACCGGTCGCTTCAGTTCGTCCAGGGTGGCGCCCTCGATGAGGGTCAGGGGATCGATGCCGTTGCCCTTTGACTTCGACATGGTCACGCCGCGCTCGTCGGCGATGGTGGAGTGGAGGTAGACGTGCCGGTAGGGGAGGCGTTCACTGAACGCCAGCCCTGCGAAATTCATTCGGGCGACCCAAAAGAAAATGATGTCTTTCGCCGTCGAGAGGACCGACGTCGGGTAGTACCGCTCCAGGTCCGGTGTCGATTCCGGCCACCCGAACACGCTCAGGGGCCACAGCCACGACGAAAACCAGGTGTCGAGCACGTCCTCGTCCTGGCTCCAGGCCTCCGGTTCCTGCTGAACCCGGTCCGGAACCTCTTCCGAGACCAAGATCTCGCCGGTCTCGCGGTGGTGCCAGGCGGGAATTCGATGACCCCACCAGATCTGCCGGCTGATGCACCAGTCCCGGATGTTGGCGAGCCAGTGAAGATACACCCGTTCGAAGCGCTCCGGGTGGAAGGCCACACCCGCACTCGGGTCCTTGCGCACCCATCCATCTTCGGTCTCTTCGTAGCCGTTCGCTTCGAGCGCTTGCCGGGCCAGAGGCTCCATTTTGACGAACCACTGATCCGACAACCGGAACTCGATCGGCACCTTGCTCCGGTAACTTCGGCCGATGGCCAGAATGTGGTCTTCGACCTTCTCGAGCAGGCCTTCCTCTTCGAGCTGTTCGAGAAGCTTCTTTCGGGCCACATAGCGGTCGAGTCCCCGATAGGCGACAGGCACCCGATCGTTCAGGGTGGCATCTTCGTTCATGACGTCGACCTGCGGAAGGTCGTGCCGCTGCCCCACCTCGAAGTCGTTCGGGTCGTGGGCGGGGGTGATCTTGACGACACCGGTTCCCTTCTCCGGGTCGGCATGGGTGTCGGCGATGATCGGGATCGGCTCGTTCATCAAGGGCAAGATCGCGTTCTTGCCGACCAGGTCTCGGTATCTGTCGTCGTCGGGGTGAACCGCGACGGCCACGTCGCCGAACATGGTCTCGGGTCGGGTCGTGGCCACCACCAAGTGCCGGTTCGGATCCGATTCCAGGGGGTACCGCAGGTGGTACATCTTTCCTTTCTCGTCCTCCTTTTCGACTTCGTCGTCCGACAGGGCGGTGCGGTCGACCGGGCACCAGTTGACGATGCGTTTTCCACGGTAGATGAGCCCGCGCTCATACAGTGAGACGAAGGCGCGTCGCACTGCCCGGTTCAGGCCGTCGTCCATGGTGAAGCGGGTCCGGGACCAGTCGCAGCTGCAACCGATCTTGCGAAGCTGCTCGATGATCGCGTCGCCGTACTTGTTGCGCCACTCCCAGATGCGCTCGATGGTCTTTTCCCGGCCGAGTTCTCGGTAGTCGATTCCCTCCGCGTCGAGCTGCTTCTTGACTACGGTCTGGGTGGCGATGCCTGCATGGTCGGTGCCGGGCACCCACAGCGCGTCCCGGCCGTCCATGCGAAAGAACCGGGTCAGCACGTCTTGGACGGTGTCGTTCAAGGCGTGGCCCATGTGGAGGCGTCCGGTGATGTTGGGGGGCGGGATCAGAATGACGAAGGGCTCCGCTTCCGCCCGAACCGGGTCCCGGACGGACCCATCGGGGGCCCGGGCTGCCTCGAAGACCCGGTCGTCGAGCCAGCGCTGGGAAATCCGGGGCTCCGCTTCGCGGAAGTCGAACCGTTTCGGAAAGGGCGCAGGCGCCATGGATCGAGGGGTAGCCGACCCTCTGGGGCCGGGCAACGGTTCTTGACCCATCGCCGGAGGCCCTTTAGCGGGTCTACGTGCACGCCCAGTTCGTCGCCCGCGCCACCAAGAGCACCCGGCCCATCCATCCGGTCACCCAGGGAGACCTGCCGGGCCGCCGCAAGTCCGCCATCGGGCGAACCCAGATGTGGCTTCAGAGCGTGCGCTTCTCCGCAAAGCCTGGCGAGGTGGCCCTCATTCCGGGCGACGACGGGGTCGCGGAAGTGTGGCTCGGCATGGGGGAGACCTTTTCCCCGGACGCGTTCGGGGTCCTGCCTCAGTCCCTTCCCGCGGGGCGCTACGTCATCGAGGGCGACCTGGACCCGGACCAGTCCACCCTGGTGGCGGTGGCCTTCGGCCGGGGCGCTTACGTGTTCGACCGCTACAAGAAGTCCGATGCCCCGAACGTGGAGTTGGTGTGGCCGGACGGCTGCGACAAGGTGTTGGCCGGTGCCTTGATCGAGGGGGTCACCCTGGGTCGGGATCTGATCAACACCCCTGCCCAGGACATGGGGCCCGAGCAGCTGTCCATGGAGGTGCAGAAAGTCGCCAAGGCCACCGGCGCGCGGTGCACGGTGATCGAAGGTGCGCAGCTCCTGCGGCGCAACTACCCTGCGGTTCACGCGGTCGGTCGGGCCGCGGCCCAAGCGCCCCGGCTGGTCGATCTGCGCTGGGGCAAACCGAGCGATCCCAAGCTCACCCTGGTCGGCAAGGGCGTAACCTTCGACAGCGGCGGGCTCGACATCAAGCCTGCCAGCGGTATGCTGTTGATGAAGAAGGACATGGGCGGAGCGGCCATCGCCTTGGGCCTGGCTCAGGCGATCATGCAGGCCGAGCTGCCGGTGCGACTGCGTTTGTTGATCCCCGCCGTCGAAAACGCCATCTCGGGAAACGCTTTCCATCCCCTCGACGTGCTCTCCACGCGAAAGGGAATCACCGTCGAAGTGGGCAACACCGACGCCGAAGGCCGTCTCATCTTGTCGGATGCTCTGACCGAGGCCTGCAGCGAAAAGCCCGATCTGCTGATCGACTTCGCGACCCTAACCGGCGCGGCCCGAGTGGCGCTGGGCACCGAGGTTCCGGTGATGTTCGCTTCGGACGATTCGGTGGCCGAAGGTATCTTGGCTTCCGGCGAAGCGGTATTCGAGCCGGTGTGGCGGCTTCCGCTCCACACGCCCTACCGGCGGTTTCTCGACAGCAAGGTGGCGGACATCTCGAACGTGAGCAGCCAGTCTTTCGGGGGCGCCATCACCGCAGCCCTCTTCTTGAAGGAATTCGTCGAGCCCGAGGTACCATGGGTCCACTTCGATGTGATGGCCTACAACCTGGACGCCCAGCCCGCTCGCCCCCAGGGCGGCGAAGCCATGGCTCTGCGGGCGGTCTTCGACTATCTCCAAAGCCGCTACAACGCCTGAGCCTCGGCGCGGCTCCAAAGGCCCGGACGGCTCTATCAGCGGCGGGCCCGGCGGCTTTCCAGGCCCACGTAGACTGCGGGCAAGATGAAGAGGGTGAGCAAGGTGCTCGTGAACAGTCCACCGACCACGACGGTAGCCAAGGGGCGCTGGACCTCTGCGCCCACGCCGGTGGCGAGCATCATCGGCAAAAAGCCGATGGCGTCGGTCAAGGCGGTCATCAAGACCGGCCGAAGGCGGTTCTGCGCCGCGGTCTGGCCGATGCGATGGGGAGAGCCGAATCCATCGCGCTCGAGTTGCTGAATTCGCGAGAATAGAACCACCCCGTTCAGCACGGCGATGCCGCTCAGGGCGATGAAGCCGACGATGGCCGAGATCGAAAGCGGTAATCCTCGCACGTTTAGGGCTACCAGACCGCCTACCGCCGCCACCGGCACGTTCGAAAGCACGTAGGCTGCCGGCCGTATGCTTTTGAAAAGCAACAGCAATAATCCTACGATCGCCGCCAGCGCCAAGGGGGCTACCGTCCGAAGACGGACCCGCGCCTGCTCGAGAGATTCGAACTGACCTCCCCAGCTCATTCGATAACCCGCCGGAAGATCGGTTTCGAGCCGTTCCTGGGCCTCGGTCACCACCGCACCGAGACTTCGCTCCCGCACGTTGAAGCCGATGACGATCCGCCGGGTGCCGTTTTCGTGGGCGATGAGGCTCGGGGTCGCCTCTCGCTTCACCTGCGCCAGTCTTTCGAGGGGAACGAGCTCCCCGGATGGCGTGGCCACCGGCTGCTGGGGTACCGACGTGGCTGCCCCGGCACCCCGGACCCGGATTCGCACCGGGACCGGCACCCGCCCCCGGTAGGTGCGGGCCACCTCGACCCCCGACTCCATGGCTTCCACCGTGGTCAGGATTTCATCGCTTTCGACGCCCAGCTGGGCGGCCATCAGGGGGCGGGGTCGGATCTGAAGGGTCTCGACCTCGGGGGGCGCGGTGATCCGGACATCCGCTGCGCCCGGCACGTCGCGCAGGGTTCGTGCCAGCCGCTCGGCTTCGGTTCGCAAGCGCAACAGGTCCGGGCCGAAGATGCTGACCGTGACGTCGGCGGTCTCTCCTTCCAGTAGCTCGTTGAAGCGCATCTGAATCGGCTGGGTGAAGCTCGGGTTCGCGGCGGGGTCCACCGCGCGGATCCGCGCTTCGATCCGTTCGATGAGTTCGGGCTTGGTCAGGCCCGGTCGCCAATCCCTCTTGGGCGCCAGATCGACGAAGACGTCGGCCTGCTCGAGGCCCATGATGTCCGTGGCCACCGCGGGACTTCCGATCCGAGAGGCCACATGCCGCACTTCGGGCACGGGCATGATCGCGTTTTCGAGCCGGGTGGCGCCGCGGATGGCGCCTTCTAAGGAGATGTTCGGGGTCCGCTGGGTCTGGATCACGAGGTCGCCCTCATCGAGCTGGGGCACGAAAGTCATCTCGGTTCGCGAGAAGAGCGCCACGCCCAAGGCGAGCAGCGCCAGGCCCCCCAGCGCCACCCATCCGGTGTGCGCCAGACAGAGATCGAGCAGAGGCTCGTACCCCCGCCGGATCTGCCGGGCGAGCCAGGGCTCCTTTTCGGGCAGGTCCTTGGGGCGCAGCATCACCACCGAGGCGGCGGGGACCACCGTGGCCGCCAGAACCAGGGCGGTGGCCAGGGCGAGCACCACGGTGATGGCCATGGGGCGGAACAGCGCGCCGTCCACACCCGTGAGCAGCAAGATCGGGGCGTAGACCAAGATGATGATCGCCACCGAGATCGCAACCGGGCCCGCAACTTGGCTTGCAGACTGGCGGATGCGCTCCGGCCACGAAGCGGCGTTGGACTTTTGGCGCTCGAAAAAGCTTTCGACCGTGACCACTGCGCCGTCGACCAGCAGGCCGAAATCGATGGCGCCCAGGCTCATCAGGTTTCCGGGAATCCCGAGGGCCACCATGCCGGCCAGGGCCCCCAGCATGGAAAAGGGGATCACCAAGGCCACCAGAAGACCGGCGCGAAAGCTCCCCAGGAGCAAAAACAGCACGCCCACCACCAACAGTCCGCCCAACACCAGGTTTTCGGTGACGGTGCGGATGGTGGCGAGGACCAGCTCGCTGCGGTCGTAGGTGACGGTGAGCTTCACGTCTTCGGGCAAGAGCGCTCTCGCCTCGTCGAGCCGCTCGTTCACCTTGCGCGCCACCGCCAAGGCGTTGTCGCCCCGCAGCATCTGGAGCATGACGTAAAGGGTCTCGCCCTCTCCGTCCTGGGTGGCAGCGCCCAGTCGAACCCGATGTCCCTCTCGGACCTGGGCCACGTCCCGGATGCGCACGGGAAGACGCTCGGGAGGGCCGGTCGATCCGCCCCGGTCGATCCCGTCGCCGGAGCGCCGGGCCGGGCGGAGCAAGACCTCGCCGAGTGCCGCGGGGGTTTCGGGTCTCTGGATGCCCCGCACATAGATTTGACCCGCCCCGTCGGTCTCGATCGCCGCTCCCGGAGCCACCCGGATGGCGTCTCGCAAAACCGATTTTAGCTCCACCAGCGTGAGGCCGAATCGGGTGAGCCGGTTCGGGTCGACCACCAGATCGAGGGTTCGTTCCTTACCTCCCCACGGATTGAACTCGACCACGCCGGGGATCGATCGAAAGACCGGACCGAGATCGTACACCGCCATCTCGAGCAGGTCGGCGCCACTGTGCACCGGCGATGACAGCGTGAACTGGAAGATCTCGCCGAGCCCTCCCGTCAATGGACCGAGCTCGGGAAGAGGGATGCCGGCTGGAAGGGCCGGTCCCAGGGCGGAGATCTTCTCCAGCACCGCTTGGCGGGCCTCGAGCGGACCCATGCTGTCGTCGAATACCAGCGTGACCGAAGATATTCCGTAGCGCGAAGTGCTCCGCTGCGAGGCCACCCCGGGGAGGGCGCTGGTGGCGAGCTCCACCACCTGGGTGACCTGCATTTCGATCTCCAGGGGGCTGAGACCGGGGGCCCGGGTGAGGACGACCACCTGATTGCCCGTCACGTCGGGTAGGGCGTCGAGCTCCAGGTTTCGGGCCGCGAAGCCCATGGCCACCGCGACCACGGCGAAGAAGGCCAAGACCATGCCGGGTCGCCGGCAAGAGAAGTTGACGGGGTCGAGACCGGCCACTCAGCGGTCTTTCGCCCAGAGGGTGGGGTCGGTGGAGACCTGGTCGCCCGGGCGCAGCTCGCCCTCCACCACGGCCACCGAGGCGTTTCGGTCGAACACCCGGACCATCACCGGATCGGCACCGACCTCGGCTTTTCGATAGACCACGGTTTGGCCGTCCCGCTCGAACAGCGCGGCAGCCGGCACTTCCCAGGCTGAAGGCGCCCGCCCCTCCAACACGCCCACCAGGGCGGACGCGAGCTCCGGAAGGCCCGCCAGGTCGAACCACAGACGAGACTGCCCGGTCTCGGGGTCTGCAAGCTCGGCTACGGCGGGAGTTCGGACGGCGAACCGCCGTCCGTCGCTGGAAACGAAATCGAGGCGAAGACCATCGGTGGGGCTGTCCACCCGCGCCTCGACCCGGAGTCGGCCACTCCCTTGGACCCGGACCAGGGCGCCGGAGTCCGGCCCCACCGTCTGGCCCAGGTGTCCGTGCACGCGGGTGACCACGCCAAAGATGCGGCTTCGCAGCAGGTATCGCCCGGTACGGTGCAGTCGGCGGACGTCGCGCCGGGACAATCCGTGGGCGGCGAGCTGGCTCCATGATCGGTCCCGCCGGCCGATGGTCTCCGCCAGGTCGATCCGGCCTTCGGTCAAGCGCTGTTGTGAAGCGAGGTTTTCGCCCGCCAGCGCCTCGAGTCGATCGATCCGCTCTCGCGCGAGACGAACGGTTCGCTGTGCTGTGTTCCACTGGGACGAAAGATCGGCCAGATCCGGGCTCGCGATCTCGACCAGCGGGGTCCCCTTTTTCACCCGGTCGCCGGGGCGGACGTAGATCTGATGGATCGCACCCTGGACCAGAACCGAAGCCGTCGCCGCCGCCGTGGCCGTCCCGACCAACCGAGCCGGTCCCTCGAGGACCGAAAGATCCGATCCTTGGACCACCGAGGCCCAACGGCCCGACCCGCTGGGCGCGGAGTCGGAAGGCGGCTCGGAGCCGGACGGAGCGCACGCCACGATCCAAAGGGCGGCGTTGACCCAGGGCCCCGTCTTCCCCCCACGGGGGCCGAACCGGTTCATGGCTTCGCCATGGGCCTCGCGGGACCGCGAGGCCGGGTGGGGCATCGGGGACCCGGCCGCGCCCGAGTTGCATGTGACGAGCCGGTCTTCGCCACGGCGGCCCGCACCCGGCCGGCCCGAATCGGTTCGTTTCACGGGACGCCTCCTTTTTCGACTCTGGAGTCTTCGACGGTCTCCGCTGCGAAACAGGCCCCGACCAGGCCGGCTCGGGCCCGCTCGCCGTCGATCTCGGCTTCGAGCAAGTCCACCCGGGCTTGCAGGACGGGTCGAAGCGACACTTCACCCAGTTGCCAGCTCCGCTCCACGGCGGACAGCTCCCGCCGGACGGCCGGGAGCAGCTCTCGATCGTACACGTCCAAGACGGCTCGGCGGTGCTCAACCTCGTGGTTCACCAGGGCTTCGAGCCGCTGCGCCGCCCGCATCGCCGCGGTGGCGTGGGTGCGGGAGGCTGCGGCTCTTGCTGCAGCCGTCACCTCGGCCGGGGCGTTGCTGCGTCCCGTCGGCAGCGTGATGCCCACGGTCGCGGCGGGAATCAGGTCTCCGGGGGGCTCCGTGCCCAGGGACGCCCCGATTCGTAGCTGCGTGCTCGAAGCGGCCCGGGCAGCTCGGGTTTCGAGGGTCGCCGCGACCGCCGCGCGCTCGGTGGCCTGCACCTCGGGGTCGAGCTGGGCAGACCGAGACACCGAAGGGAGTGTTCCAAACGACGGCAGATCTTCGGTGGGAACGATGGGCCCGGGAGCACGGGCCATGGCGGCCGCCAAGCGCACGCCCGCATCGAATGCGTCTCCTTCGGCGGCCAAAACCTCCAGCCGAGCTGCTGCCACGAAGCGTTCAGCCTGAGCCTGGTCGAGATCGGTGGCGTCGCCGAGTTCGAGCCGCCGGACCACCTGCTGGCGGATGCGGCGCGCGTCCTTCAGGACTTCGCTCAGTCGCTCCCAGCGGCGGTGGGCGACCCATGCCGCCAGCCAGGCATCGGCGGCCCGCAGCTCCGCGTTCCGGCGCCGAAAACGGGCTTCGGCCGCGTCGGCCCGAGTGCGGCCGTCGACCGCGTCTCGCTGGCGGCCCGCCCGGTTGCCGAGATGCAGCACCTGCTCGATGCCGAAGCTTCCATCGAAGCCGTCGTTGCTGCGCGGGGCCCCGAGCCGATAGCCGCCTGTGCCCCACAGCTCGGCAGGCTGCGCCAGGCCAGACAGCCGCGAACGCCGCGTCCGGCGGGTCTCGGCCCGGGCCTCGGATGCGGCCACCTCGGGGTGGGAAGCCGCCGCCCGCACGGCGGCTTCGAAGGACACGGCGGGCGGGGCCGGGGCTGCCGCCCACAGCGAGACCCACAAGATCCCGCAGGAGTTCCCGACCATGATCGTCGCGTGCCACCCCCCCATCCGCGAGTCGAGCGGTCGTTCCGGTCCCTTCCCAATCGAAAACGGTTCGCATTCTCAGGGGCGAGCGCTTGACCGACCTCGGTTCCCTTGGATAGCGGCCTCGGCTCACATGGCGGATCCCGTGGAGGCCCCCGACCCGACCGGCCCAGCGGGCGGGGAATCGGAGCCTTCAGCGCCGGAGCGACTGGCCGACGTGCGGGTGATCAGCCCCGTGTCGGTGATCGTGCCCACCTACCGGGAGCGGGAGAATCTCCCCCATCTGATCGAACGCCTGGGCGCACTCAAGGACCGCTACGACCTGGAACTCGAGGTCTTGATCCTGGACGACGACAGCCGGGACGGTTCGGAGGAATGGGTCCGAGACCGCGCACCAAAATGGGTTCGGATCATCGTTCGAAAAGAGAACCGTGGGCTCAGTCCGGCCGTGATCGACGGGCTTCGTGCTGCCCGACATCCGGTGCTCGTGGTGATGGACGCAGACCTGTCCCACCCGCCCGAGAAGATACCGGCCATGATCCTGGCTCTCGAAGCCGGGCAGCAGTTCGTGCTCGGTTCCCGCTACGTGCCTGGTGGCAGCACCGATGATGAGTGGGGTTTTTTTCGGTGGCTCAACAGCCGTGTTGCAACCATCTTGGCCCGTCCCTTCACCGATGCCAAAGACCCGATGTCGGGCTTCTTCGTGATCCGTCGAAGCGATTTTCTGAAAGCTCCCGACCTGAATCCGGTGGGCTACAAGGTGGCGCTGGAGCTGATCGTGAAGTGCGGCATTCGAAACGTCGGCGAGGTGCCCATCCATTTCACCGATCGGGTGCACGGCGAAAGCAAGCTCACCTTCCGGGAACAGCTCAACTACCTGCTGCACCTGAGACGCCTGTACATGTACCGCTACGCCACCTGGAGCAGCTTCGTGCAATTTGCGGCAGTCGGTGCCTCGGGGGTCGTGGTGAACCTGGCCACCGTGACCGCATTTTTGTGGCTCGGTGCTTCGGCGAGCGTGTCCCTCGCCGCCGGCATCGTCCTGAGCGTCGTCAGCAACTTTCTCTTGAATCGGCAGTTCACGTTCGAGCACCGGCGCGACCCCAACATTTTGCGGCAGTTCATGGGATTTTGTGGCGCGTCCGCCGTGGCGGCGTTGCTTCAGTTCGGCGTGGCGGTGGGCCTGGTGAGCGCGTACCCCTGGCTGGCGCCCCAATGGGCGGCCCTGGCCGGCATCGCCGCGGGCACCCTCGTCAACTTCACGATCAATCAGTACTTCGTGTTCAAGGAAAAGCATCCGGCGAAACCCAAGCCCCGCCGCCGTTGACTGGCGGCCCGCCGGGGCCGAGGTCCGCCCTGAGGAGCTGCGGGGCGATCGAGGCCGAGACGGGGCCCGAGGGGGGCGGCGGGTCGCCTCGGTTTGTTGCGCCATCTTCCGGAAACCATCGATGCAGGCCCGGGCAGGCGCGCGAGCTTCCTCAGAGCTTTCCTTCGGTTTGGTAGCTCAGGCCGCCTCGATTTCGACCGCGATCCCTTGCCCCCCACCGATGCAGGCCGACCCCAGGGCCCGTTGCCCGCCGATTCGCCGAAGGTCGTGGACCAAGTGGGTCAGAATACGCGCCCCCGACGCGCCCAGAGGGTGGCCCAGGGCGATGGCGCCCCCGTGCACGTTCGTCTTGTCCCGATCCAGCTCGAGCTCCCGCTCCACCGCCAGGTACTGGGCCGCGAAGGCCTCGTTGACCTCGACCCGATCCATGTCGCTCAGGTCGTGGCCGGAACCCTTCAGCGTCTTTCGAATGGCGGGTGCGGGACCGATGCCCATGACCGAGGGGTCCACGCCCACCACGCCCCAAGCGACGATACGGGCCAGGGGCGTGAGACCGTGGGCTCGGACCGCCTCCTCGGAAGCCAAGATCAGGGCTGCGGCCCCATCGCAGATCCCCGATGCGTTGCCGGCGGTAACCCTCCCGTCCTTTCGAAAGACGGGCTTCAGCTTGGCCAAAGATTCGCTCGAAGTCTCTCGCGGATGCTCGTCTCGATCGAAGATGATCGGACCTTTGCGGGAATCGATCTCGACCCGGCAAATTTCGCTCGAAAACGAGTCGTTTCGATCGGCTTCGGACCACGCGGTCTGAGAGCGCAGTGCGTAGGCGTCGCAGGCTTCGCGATCGATCTCGTATCGGTCGGCCAGGTTTTCGGCGGTGATCCCCATCGGAAGGTTGCAGTGAAGATCCGTCAGGCCGGCCCACAGGGTGTCGATCAGCGGGACGTCGGTGCCGAGCTTCATGCCCCACCGGCCGCCGTACATGGCGTGGGGCGCCTGCGACATGTTTTCGGTGCCGCCGGCCAAGACCACCTCGGCTTCGCCGAGCTGGATGAGCTGGGCGCCGGTCACTGCCGCCTGAAAGCCCGAGCCGCACAGCCGATTCAGGGTGAGGGCCGGCGTGGCCTCCGGCGCTTGCACCTTCAACCCCACGTGCCGGGCCAGATACGAGGCGTCCCGGGATGTTTGCTGCACGTTGCCGAACACCACGTGATCCACCCGGGCGGGCTCGACGCCCGCAGCGGTCAGGGCCGCCCGGGAGGCGTCGATGGCCAGCTCGGTGGCGGACCGATCCTTGAGGGAGCCTCCGAACGTGCCGAACGCAGTTCGTTTCGCCCCGACGACGTAGACGCTTCGCATGCCCCGCAGGCTAGCCGGTCCGGCGGGCCTCGTCTCCCCCGAAGCCGAGGGCAGTCCGTCTGCCCGAGGGCAGACTTCGATGCCGGCAGGCAGGGGGGGTCAGTCCACCGGACGGGGTCGGGCCGGGCGAAGACGCACCAACAGGGGCAGATGGTCGCTCAGCTCGCCGGCCTCGGACCGCAAGACCCGGGCTTCCACGGTTTCGAATTCGGGGCTGAACAGCAGGTGGTCGAGCTTTCGGTTCGGCGCATGGGCCGGGAACGTCGCGACCCCCTCCGGGTCGGCGTCGTACCGCTCCGGTGGAAAGGCGTCCCGCAGGTCTTCGACGCTGCGCAACAAAGCCACCGTCCGGTCGTTTTCGTAGCTGACCTCGGGCTCGTCTTCGAAACCGGAGCGCGGGTCGGCCTCGGGCGGGAGCGCGTTCAGATCGCCGCCCACCAGCAGGGGGCGCGGGGCCTGGAGGATCGCGTCCACCAGGCGGCTGGCCTGGTCCTGCCGATTCGACACCGAAAAGGCCTCCAGGTGGGCGTTGAAGAGGGTGACCGGCGCGCCGTGCCAGCGGATACCGACCTCTTGGTGGTACCGAAACGGGTAGAACAGGTTGTACCAAAACGGGTTCTCGTCGGGCTTGGGCAGCCACGTGACCTCGTTGTGCTCGATGGGGTACCGGCTCAAGACCGCCCCGCCGGAGCGCATGCGACCGAACTGGGCGCTCGGCGGCCAGTACGGGAAGGGGACCCAGTTCGCCACCCAACTGGTCGCCTCCGCCACGAACGGATACCCCCCTTCGCGGGCCAGCACCCGAGCCTGGTGGGTTCCGTGACTCCGCGTGCAGTCGAAGTCGACTTCCTGCAAGAAGACCAGGTCGGCGTCCGCTTTCCGAAGGACCCGGGCCATCTCGTCCAGGGTCCTTTCGAAGTGCTCGGCCGGCTTCGATTCGGCCCGACCTTCACTGCCGCGCCCATAGCCCCACGCCACGTTCCAAACGACCACGCTCAGGGTCGACGAAGTCGTTTGGGCCGAAGGCTCGGGCGCGCCGTCCACCGAATAGACCGATCCATCGAATGCCCGCGGGCCCTGCACCCCTTGGGCCATCCACAGCAGGCCGGCCACCACAGCCACGACGACGAAGATCAGCAACAGCAAAGTTCGCATGAAGCCCGCTCAGCCGGGCGGCCAGTGCATGGGACGACCGCCCAAGACGTGAAGGTGAATGTGGAACACGGTCTGCCCACCTTCGTTTCCGTTGTTCATCACCAACCGGTAGCCACCCTCCAGACCCAGGTCCTTGGCCACCTGGGTGGCCACGTACACCATGTGCCCGAGCAAGGGCTCGTCCGCTTCGGTCATGTCTTCGACCTTCGCGATCGGCTTTTTCGGAATGACCAGCACGTGGGTCGGGGCCGCCGGGTTGATGTCCTTGAACACCAGGACGCGGTCGTCTTCGAAGACGATGTCGGCCGGGATCTCCCGATCGATGATTTTGGCGAAGATGGTCTTCTCCACGCCTACGCCTTAACGCCCTCGAAAAGCCTCGGCAACGGTGCGGCGGGCGCCGCCGGCCTGGGCTCGGATCGCCCGATGCAGAGCCAGCTGCCCCCGCGTTCGGGACAGGTGGTGAGAGCCCGGTCGGTCGAATCGGGTGTCGTCCCAGCCGAAGTAGGTTTCCTCCAAGGCGTCTCGGCAAAAGCGGGCGGCCAGCTCGAGCGAGATCCAGGCCGTGGCGTCCACGATGGCGTCCCGTTCTTCGGGCCGCAGGTCGGCGGGGGCGGCTTCTGCGTAGCCCCGGACCGCACCTTCGAAGAGGCTCAGCTCGAAGTCCGCGAGCTGATCTTCGTCGGCCTGGTTGCACCAGGAGCGAAATGCGTCGCCGAGCTCGAGGGGCAGCCGCATGCGGCCCACCGTGTCCAGGTCGACCCAGGCCCGGGCCCGCAAGGGGGGCTCCGGGTGAAAGATCAGGTTCGAAATCTTCGGATCCCCGTGGACCACCCGGTCGGGGGTCTGGGGAAGGGGCGGCAGGTCGCCGGCGAGCTCCAAGATCGCCCGGGCCGAGGGCTCGACGGCCGGGAACAAGGCGTGGTTCGGGTGCTGCGCGAGAGCGTTTCGCAAGCCGGCGAGGTGGGCAGGGGTGTCGTGCACGCCCAAGCGCCGAGCCCGAAAGGGCGCCCGGTAGTCGGCGAGGCCTCGATGAAAGCGGCCCAAGGCCCGGCCCGCTTCGAAGGCCATGTCCGGGCTCGACACCGTGGTGTGGGTGCGGCCCTCGACCCAGGTCAACACCCGCCAGACCCGGCCGTGGGCTTCGTGTCCGCACCGGCCGGTGGCGCACGGGACGATTCGCGGGGTTTCCACGCCCCGGCTCGCCAGATGGGCCGTGACCTGCGCGATGTCCTCGTTCACCTCGGGGGCGAAGATGGGAGCCAGCGACTGCAGGACCACAGAGGTATGGCCCCCGTCGTCGACGACCCGAAAGGTCCCATTGATGTGTCCCGTCAGGATCGCTTCGACGCGAGCGCCTTCCAGATCCCATGCCGCAAGGACCGAGCGAGCTTCATCGACGGACGGAGGCGCCGGCACGATTCAGCCCTCGCTCGAAGCGAGTCCATTCTGAATGTGCCGCAGAATGCGCTCGTAGAGCGTCAGCCGGACGTCGGGGTCGGCGACTTGATGGGTCAGGCCCACCAGCGGCAACAGGTCGAAGTCCTTTCCGGCCTCGAACAAGGCATCGGCCAACAGGAGGGTGTGGGCGAAATATACGTTGTCGTCTGCGATACCGTGGATCAGCAACAGCGGCCGCTGCAGCTGGTCGGCCTTGGCCACCAGGGATGAAGCCCGGTAGGGCTCCGTGTCTTCGCTGGGCACGCCGAGGTACCGCTCGGTGTAGTGAGTGTCGTAGTATAGCCAGTCGGTCACGGGCGCGCCCGCCACGCCCACCTTGAACAGGTCGGGGCGCTCCAACACCGCAAGGGCGGCCATGTAGCCCCCGAACGACCACCCGTAGACGCCGACCCGGTCCAGGTCGAGCTCCGAGTGTCGCGCTGCCAGCGCCTCGAGCCCCCGTACCTGGTCCGTGAGAGGCACGTCGTGAAAACGCTGGTCGACGGCCCGCTCGAAGTCGCGACCCCGGCGTGGTGTCCCCCGCCCATCGAGACTCACCACCACGAAGCCGTTGTCTGCCATGTACTGCTGCAGAAAGTACCGGTGTGCGGCTCGGGTCACGACGTTCACGTGAGGTCCCCCGTACACGTACAGAATCACCGGGTACTTCCGCTCCGGCTCGAAGTTTCTCGGTCGCACCAACATGGCGTGAAAGCCCCCGGCTCTTTCGGGAGGAACCAGCTCGACCCGGGGCAAGAACGGCGGGGCTGCCGCGTCGGAAGGAATTTCGACAGCCCGGCCGGGCCGGCCCCGGTCGTTCAGCCGCGTGACGGAAGTCTTCGGCATCTTCGAAAGCGAAGTCTCAGTGACCGCCATCAGTCGGCCATCCTCCGAGAATACGGCATGGTGCATGCCGTTGGACTCGGTCAGGCGCCGAATTTTGGTGCCCGGCTGAATGCGCGTGCGGAACACGTGCAGTTGCGTCGGGTCTTCGCTTCCGCTGAAGAAGACCTGCCCGCTTTCGTCCACGTGCAAGAGCTCTTCGAAGCCTGCGGATGCCGGCACCACGACCCGCCGCTCCGCGAGCCCACCCGACTTTCCCTTCTTGGGTCGGTGCAGTTCGAGCTGCCAGCCTCCGCCGTCTTCGGTGGCGTAAAGGTAGCCGTCGCCCGAAGGCAGCCAACGCGGCGTGCTGCTGCGCAGATTCAGCCAGGTCGAGTCCGTCTCCTCGTGCATGGGGACGGTCAGTCCGTCTTTTCGAACGCGCAAGAAGGCTTGCCGATGCTGGTCACGACTTTGCACCAATATGGCGAGTCGGCCCTTTGGCCCCCACTGCACCCGGGCCAGGTACGGGTACGCCTTCGTGTCCCAATCGATCCGCTGGCGGTTCTTTCCATCTCGATCGATCGCCTCCAGACGCACCTTCACGTTATTCTTCCCCGGACGGGGATACGGAAACGTCAGGGGCGCCCGTTCCGGGTGGGCGGCGTCGGCGATGGTGAAAGACTCTACGGGCCGGTGGTCGGTCACTTGGTACACCAGGCGCCGGGAGTCCCGGGACCACCAGTAGCCGTGCATGCGGCCCATCTCTTCTTGGGCCACGAACTCGGCGAGTCCGTACGTGACCCGCTCGTTGCCGCCCTTGGTCAGTCGCTGCACCTGCACCCGGACCGGTCGATTCGCTCGGATCGGACCCGAGATCTTCGCCGCGAACAGATCGTGATCCCGCACGAAACCGACCCAACGCCCGTCGGGGGACAGACGGGGATCGATGAGGTTGCCTTCCGGCAGATCCAGGGGCGCCGCCACCTTTCGTTCCCGGTCGTACAGGTAGAGCCGACCAGACAGCTTCGTGAGAATCCGTTGTCCGTTTTCGGACACGGCGAACGAAACGAAACCCGCCGTCTTGATCCGCTGACGCTCGCGCCGTGCCTTTTCGGCCGGTGACAGGTCTTCCTCATCACCGCCCAGCAGATCCTGGGCCGACAAGAGCACCGACTCCTTCTTGGTTTCGAGGTCGAAAGCCATCAGGTCGGCCTTTCGGCCGTCGGGCGGGCTCTTCAGGTACAGCACGGTACGGCCGTCGGGGAGGGGCCGCACCTGAAAGGGACGGCCCAGGGTAAAGTTGTCGGTTTGGGTGGCGCGCCGCAGAACCTCGGATGCGCTGGGGGTGAGCTCGGTTTCGGCCCTGGCGGTCATGGAAGTCGTCGACAGCAGCGCGACCCACCCGATATGGGACCATCGCACGCGACCCGGCCCTTACCAGGAAACACCGGTGGGAGGGAAGGAGTTCGGTCCCGGCCCGCTCCGTTCAGGATACCTCATGACTCCGAAGGATTGGTTGAAAGCAAGATTGACAGGCGAAGCGGCCCGTCGCGAGTGGGCCCAGGTCGTGGCGGCCAGCTGGGACCCCCTGCTCCAGCGAAAGGTCCGAGATCTGGTGGATCCTGAGAAGCTGCAGAGGTGGCAGGCGGCTTCCTCCGAAGACGGGCCCCGATGGGCCGAGGCTGCCTCCCGGGTTCTGCGCGAGCAGGTCGAGCAGGCTCGGACCCGCACCGACCGCCCGACGGAAAGCTTGCCCGGCGCGGCCGAGACGGCCTTCGTCGAGATCTTTCGGGACGCCCCGGTCCCGCCGGAGTGGGTGCGCCAGTGGTTTTCGACCTCGGTGGCCGAGATGCTGGTGGCAGACACCCTGTACAGGTCGCTGCAAGACTTTTCGTCGGCCATTCCAAACCTGGTGCAGAGCCTTCTGCCGGGTTTTTTGGGGCGGTTTTCCAAACTGGGAGGGGGCCGCCTGTCGAGCTTGATCGAGGAGGTTGAGCGGCGGCTCGATCCCGAGGTGCGGCGCTTCGTGGAAGCCGGGTCCCGCCGGGCCCTCGAGCGGGCCGGAGAGTACGCCGTCCGGCACCTGGACGACCCGGCCACCCTGGAGGCCCGGGCCGCCTTTGCCCGCTACATGTGGCAGCAACCCTGGTCCCGGTGGGTGACGCCCATGTCCGACCCGGTGCTCGCCCACGTCTTTCGGCTCCTGGAGGCCCTGGCCCAG
This sequence comes from Myxococcales bacterium LLY-WYZ-16_1, assembly GCA_031800475.1. Classification (GTDB taxonomy): domain Bacteria; phylum Myxococcota; class Kuafuiibacteriia; order Kuafuiibacteriales; family Kuafuiibacteriaceae; genus Kuafuiihalomonas; species Kuafuiihalomonas phototrophica. The sequence continues at coordinate 8,252 of DAPKRQ010000152.1, read as the reverse complement.
GATGCCGCCGAGGGCGGGCCCCTGTGGGGGGCGGTGCGGGAGGCCACGGACCGGTTTTTCTCCGAATGGGGGGATCGGCCAGTGGGGGAGCTGCTGGCCCGGTGGCAGATGGCGGAGCCGCCGCCTCTGGAGGCCTGGGCGGATCTGACCTGGCCCCTGCTCGTCGCGCTCCTCGAGACCCCCGAGGCGGATGGGTGGCTGGAGCTCGTGGCGGGGGAGTTTCGAGACTTCGTGCGGCAAAACGACCCCGCTTGAGGGGTCCGCGCCGGGCGTGCTAGCGGCGAGCCTCGCATGAAGCTCGGAACGCTGCGGGATGGGACCCGAGACGGTCGTTTGGTGGTGGTGTCGCGGGACGGCAGCCGGTGGGCCGGCGCCGAAGACATCGCGCCCACCCTGCAGCGGGCCCTGGACGAATGGGACTTGGTCGGGCCCCGACTGCGGGGGCGATTCGAGGCCCTGCAGGCCGGGCAGATCCCCGGAAAGCCGGTGGACGTGACCGCTTTCGGTCCACCTCTGCCGCGGGCGTACGAATGGATCGACGGGTCCGCCTACCTCAATCACGTGCGGCTGGTTCGAAAGGCCCGGGGCGCCGAGCCTCCGCCGACCCTGGAGACCGACCCGCTGATCTACCAAGGGGGCTCGGGCCATCTGCTCGGCCCGACCGAGGACATCCCGCTGATCGATCCGGCTTGGGGGCTGGATTTCGAAGCCGAGGTCGTGGCGATTCTCGGCGACGTGCGCCGGGGAACGAAGGCCGACCACGCGGCCGAATGCGTGCGGCTGTTGACGATCTGCAACGACGTCTCCCTGCGCGGTCTCATCCCGGGCGAGCTGGCGAAGGGCTTCGGCTTTTTCGTGTCCAAGCCGGCTACCGCGTTCGCGCCTTTCGCGATCACGCCGGAGGAGCTCGGGCCCGACTACCGGGACGGCCGCATTCATCGAACGCTGCGCTCGGTCTACAACGAAGAGCTGGTGGGCGACGTGCATGCCGGACCCGAGATGCACTTTTCGTTTCATCAGCTCATCGAGCACATCGCGCAGAGCCGAGCGTTCACCGCCGGAACGCTTCTGGGGTCGGGTACGATTTCGAACGAAGATCGGTCCGCGGGAATCAGCTGCCTGGCCGAACGGCGAATGATCGAAACGATCGAAAACGGGCAGCCGGAGACCCCTTTCATGAAGGTCGGCGACACGATCCGGATCGAAATGCTCGATGATGCGGGAACCAGCATCTTCGGGACCATCGATCAGAAAGTGGTCGAGGGATGATTCGGCTGTACAGCTACTGGCGCAGCAGCGCTTCTTGGCGCGTGCGGATTGGGCTGAACCTGAAGGGGCTGTCCTTCGATTACGTTGCAATACACCTGGTCGAAGACGGCGGGCACCAGCATCGTAAAGAGTACGTTGAAAAGAACGCCATGCACCAGGTGCCGACGCTCGAGGTCGAAGAAGGAGGCCGTTCGGTCGCTTTGACCCAGAGCCTGGCGATTTTGACCTACCTCGAAGCCCGCCACCCGGAGCCGGCGCTGTGGCCGGAGGATCCGCTGATGCGAACACGTGCCGTGGAGTTGGCCGAAATCTGCAACAGCGGCATCCAACCTCTTCACAATCTGGGGGTCCTTCGGAGCATCGAGGCGCTCGGTGGCGACCGAAAGGAATTCGTTCGGCCCATTCTCCAGAAGGGGCTTGCAGCTTTGGAGGTTCGGGTGCGACAGCTCAGCGGCAGATTTTGCGTCGGCGACGCACCCAGCATCGCCGACGTCTGCGTGATTCCCCAGCTCGCCAGCGCTCGGCGCTTCGAGCTGGACCTCGGAGCCTACGAAAACTTGCTCCGGGTGGAAGAAGCTTGTGCGGAGCTGGACGCGTTCGCGAGCGCGCATCCTACGGCCCAGCCGGATGCCCCACGAGCGTGACGAGGAGGTTTTCGGGATGGCTGATGAAGGAACCATCGGACTGCTCGGTGTCGAGTCTTTCGAGTACTACGTGCACGAGCTCGACCGCAGCCGGCGCTTTTACACCGAAATGATGGACTTTGCGGAGGTAGCGGCCACGCCCACAGGGGACATCCGCAACCTCGGCGAGGCGTCGGTGGTCTTCAATGCGGGAGAGATTACAGTGGTCTGCACATCGCCTCGGTCCGACGCGTGCGCAGCCCGTGAATTCTTGGCCCGGCATCCGGACGGCATCGGACGCATCACCTTTCAGGTTGAAGATGCAGAGCGGGCCTTTCGCACGCTGGAGGCTCGGGGAGGCACGCCCCGAACCCGGGTCCTCGAAGGCGAGGGCATGGCGTACTTCGACCTCGTTACCCCGTTCGGTGACACGTTGTTTCGCTTTTTGGAGCGACGTGGCTCCAAGAGCCCCGGTCCCGGAATCCAGGTCTACGAACGGCCCACGGGTGGACGGAACCGCATGGGCTTCCATCGGGTGGATCACATCACATCGAACTTCATGACGATGAGCCCCGCGCTGTTGTGGATGGAGCACGTGATGGGACTTCAGCAGTTTTGGGATGTGGAGTTTCACACCACCGACGTTTCCGAAGAACAGGACAAGGGTTCTGGGCTTCGGTCCGTGGTCATGCACGATCCCGCTTCCAAGGTGAAGTTCGCCAACAACGAGCCCTGGCGACCGTTTTTCGAGCAGTCGCAGATCTACGTCTTCAACCGGGAGCTGGGCGGCGACGGGGTCCAGCACCTGGCTCTGACCGTCGGGGACATCATTCCTGCCGTGCGGGAGCTTCGGTCCCGGGGTGTTCAATTCATGCCCACGCCGGGAAGCTACTACGACATGCTACCCCGGCGGCTCGAAGAGCTCGGGATCGGCTCGATCGAAGAAGACATCGCCGTGCTGCGAGAGCTCGAGGTGCTGGTCGATGGAGCGGGCAAGAACAGCTATTTGCTCCAGATCTTCTTGAAAGAGTCGGCGGGTTTGTACGGGGATCCGAAGGCGGGGCCCTTCTTCTACGAAGTCATTCAGCGGAAGGGCGACGAAGGTTTCGGGGCGGGCAACTTCCGGGCGCTGTTCGAGAGCATCGAGCGGGAGCAGCAAGCCTCCGGAAAGGTCTGAGCTCCATGTTGGACCGGATGCAGGCCGGAGAGGTGCCGCGGAAGCACCACATTGCGTTCCGCGGACCCGAAGGAGCGCTTCGCCACGAGGAGTGCATCACCCGGGCCGGGTTCGACGGGCCGTACACCTTGGTCTACCACCGGGAACGTCCCCACACCCACCGGCCGATCGAAACGACCCACGGCTTCGGGCTCCCCGAGCCCGTGGGCGCGCGGCCCCTGCGCAAGCGGCACTACAAATCGGCGGACCTGGCGCCTGCGGGCGGGGCGGCCGTCGACGCCCGGCAGGTGCTGTTGTTCAACTCCGACGTGGTGGTCTCGGTGGTGCGGCCGACAGCCGAGGATCCGGTCTACTTCATGAACTCGGACGCAGACGATCTGTTCTACGTGTTCCAAGGCGGAGGTGTGCTCCGTTCGGTCATGGGAGACGTCCGCTTCGAGGAAGAAGACTATGTTTACGTGCCGAAGGGGATCCTCCATCGCTTCATCCCGGACCCGGGAAGACAGCAGTTTTGGCTGAGCCTGGAGTGTCTCGGAGGGGTCGGGCTCCCGAAACAGTGGCGGACCGAGACCGGTCAGCTCCGCATGGACGCGCCGTTCTGTCACCGGGACTTTCGGCGTCCCGAGTTTGCCGGGCCGATGGACGAAGGGCTCCGCGAGCTGGTGGTCAAGCGCAGCGGAGGCTTTCACGGCTTCGCCTTGGAGCACAGCCCGCTCGACGCGGTCGGATGGGATGGTTCGAGCTACCCCTTCGTGTTTCCCATCCTCAACTTCCAACCTCGGGCGGGTCTGGTTCACCTGCCTCCCGACTGGCACGGCACCTTCGCAGCCCGAGGCGCGCTCGTCTGCAGCTTCGTTCCGCGCAAGGTGGACTTTCATCCCGAGGCGATTCCCTGTCCCTATCCCCACGCTTCAGTGGATTGTGACGAGATCCTCTTCTACTGCCGGGGCAACTTCACATCGCGCCGGGGCGTGGGGCCCGCGAGCATCTCCCACCATCCCTCGGGAATTCCCCATGGTCCCCATCCCGGGGCCTACGAGGGCAGCATCGGGCACGCCGAGACCCACGAACTCGCGGTCATGATGGACACGGCCCGGCCCCTCGAGACGTCCCGAGCTGCCCTGTCCGTGGAAGATCCGGACTACCACGACAGCTTCATCTAGCGGGGCACCGGAAGTGCGTCTGCGCCCGTCCAACGGCCGGGCGCGTCCAGGACACTCCGATCGCCTTCGCCCAATCTCGGTTGCGCGGGTCCCGTTATGGGCCCTGGCGGCACTCGAAGGGCGCTCGCCCGCTGAGAGGGACCACCCACACCCGCCAGCACGCTCCCGGAGGCGGCAACCCTTCGGTCGGGGCCGGTCCCGTCATCGGGCTTGCTTCCTTCGTCCGACCGGCTTTGATGGCGCCCATGGAGCTGGCCCTCGATTCGGATACGGCGCGGGTGCAGGAATTGTTTGGACGGCAGCGGTTGGCGTTTCGGCGGCAGGCTCCCCCGCCGGTCCAGGTTCGGCTCGACCGGGTGGCCCGCCTTCGCTCGGTGGTGGTCGAGGCCCGAGAGCGTCTGTTTCGCGCCGTGCACGACGACTTTGGCGCCAAGTCTCGAGAGGAGTTCGCAGTCTCCGAAGTCGCCACCGTCGTGCAGGCCTGCGATCACATGTCGAAGCACTTGCGCCGCTGGAGTCGGCCCTGGAGGGTCCGGACATCGTGGCGCCTGTGGCCCGGGCGGTCTCGACTCCATCCCCAGCCCCTGGGTGTGGTCGGGATCGTCAGCCCCTGGAACTACCCAGTCTACCTGTCGCTGGTTCCGTTGGTTGGGGCTCTGGCTGCGGGAAATCGGGTGATGCTGAAGCCGTCCGAATTCACGCCGCACACCTCGGACCTTCTTTTGGAACTGCTCGACGACGCATTCGGGGACGAGTTGGTGGGCGTCGTACCCGGGGGTGTCGAGATTGCGGAAGCCTTTTGCCGCCTTCCGTTCGATCACTTGCTGTTCACCGGGTCGACCGAGGTGGGTCGCAAAGTGATGATGGCGGCAGCCGAAAATCTGACGCCTGTCACCTTGGAGCTCGGAGGCAAGAGCCCGGCAGTTCTTTCGGAGGACGTGTTTCGACCCAAACGAATTCACCGAGTCTGCGTGTCTTTGGCCATTGGAAAGCTCATCAACGCGGGTCAGACGTGTATCGCGCCCGACCACGTGTGGATTCCACGCCGGCGCCGCCACGACTTTGTCGACGCGTTCACGGCTGCCGTTCGCGAATTGTACCCGACGTTGCTGGACAACCCAGATTACACGGGAATTCTTCAGGAAAGACACTTCGATCGGCTCACCGGGTGGTTGCGCGAAGCCAGAGAAGCCGGAGTCGAGGTGATCTCGCTGGAGGCGCCCGGAGAGGAATTCTCGGGGCAGAAGGCCAAACTGGCGCCGACTCTACTGGTCGATCCACCGGACCATTTGGCCGTCATGCAAAACGAGATCTTCGGACCGATTTTGCCCATCAAGACCATGGGTGACGTGGATGAAGCCATCGAGGGAATCAATCGTCGACCCCGACCCCTGGCCATGTACGTGTTCAGCGACGACCGAAGGATTCGACGCCGGCTGCTGTCCGAGACCTGGGCCGGTGGCGTCTCGGTCAACGAGACCCTCGCCCACTGCATCGAAGAGCGACTTCCATTCGGTGGCGTCGGAGCGAGCGGATTGGGCAGCTACCATGGCGAGTACAGCTTTCGAACGTTTTCCCACATGAAGCCAGTCTTCACGCGGACGGCCTTGGACCCAATGAAGGTATTGCGGCCGCCCTACGGAGACTGGGCCCGCCGGATCTTGGATTGGCTCATTCGTTGACCGAGTGTCCCAAGTGCGGGGCGAGAACGCGGGCGGCTTCGGGCATGTCCACGAAGGGATTGCGGTTGCCCTGATACACGGAAACCCGTGCCGTGTAGGTCTCCTCGGCCTTTGTCGGAGGGTAGGCTTCGCTCCAAGCCACGTAGGTTCTTCGGTCGAGGTCGGTGAGCTCCGCGCCGTGTCGCAAGGCCGACCACAACATCGCTCGGGCTATCCACCCTCGCATGTGTCCCGCCGGCTCGAAGACCGTCCGCCCGTCGGCGTCCAGCCCGATCTTGAAAGGACCATCCTCCCACGTTTCGGTTCCCGGCTTTACTTCGCCGTACGGATGGTTGCCCCGGCGGGAATTGAGTCGGCTGTCCATGACGATCAGAAGGTGCAAGTCGCCCTTCGCAGAAGGCGCGCCGGCGCCGTGAGACTGAGGCCAGATGTGTTCGACGTTGACGATCGAGTCGAAGCTGTGGGGGTCGTCCGTGTCGGTCACGTGGACCGCGTTTCCCCGGAACGGCTCGGTGACGGTACCGCCGGCGTTGAACAGATGGTGAAAATGGATGCGGCTTGCCGCCGTGAAACTCAGCCGGGAACTCGGGGCGGTGGCCTCGACGAGCTTTTCGATGGCAGCGCGGGGCTCGAGCGACTCGTATTCGCTCCAATCGAAGGGAAAGCGGATGCATCCCGTGTACTCCGAGGCCCGGACTCTCGGTGCGCTGATTCGTTCGAGAAGGTCGTCTCGACCCGACAGACTCAGTCGCTCGACCATTTCTCCGTGTTCTTGCAGGGTCTGAATGACGCCGCGGAGTTCCTTCTTCGGGATCCGGGTGGGGACCCGGTAGGTGATCGAGCCGCCCAGGGGTTCGTCGAAGCTCAGTCGATCCGCTGGGCCTTTGCTGAATGGGGCGAGACGGACCCCCGGAGCCACGATGCGTCCTTCGCTGGGGGGCTGAGCGCTCGGGTCGAGATCGAGCAGAACCGAGACCGGCCGGTGCTGGCCCAAAGCCGTGGGCGCTTCGTGGATCCGAAAGGTTCCTTTCACGTAGCGGGCGAGAGCTCCCGAGTCGGTCATCTCTGGCGAGACGAGGATGTTCGCTCGGGGGGCGTACGCTTCCTTCCCGATCCGTTTCGTCCCGTGGGACAGGTGAAAACGGCTCGAGAGCTCGTCGGCCTTCGCGGGCTTACTCGGGTTTCGGCCGTACGTCGAAAAGATTTCTTTGCCGGACGCGGAAAATCCGTTTTCTGTCAGGTCGAATCCCTGCTCGCCGAAGAAGGCATCGTCGAAGGCCCGGACGAAATTGCCGGAGATCACGACAGGCTCATTCGGTTGCCGCAGGCGATGGGCCTGCACCAGGTCTTCCAAAGCAGCTCCCAAGTCGGCCCGGATTGCATCGAAACGGGCTTCGACTTCCTTGACCTGCGCGCTGCGGTGGCGCTCGAGCCGGGACGCCTTCTCGCCGTTGCGTTCCGCACGAGCTTTTCGGATCGGGGACTCGAAGCGCTTGCGAATGGCTGCGATGTCCCGATCGATCTGTTGCCGAAGGGCCTCGGCGTCGATGTCCACGTTGAAAAGGGTCAGGCAGCGTGCCCCGAGTTGGACGGATTGGCGCTGAATCTGCACCGCGGTGCGTCCGTTGACGGTGCGGACCCACGCCTTCGGCTCGCGGACCGGTCGGCCACGGAGCAACAGCGCCGAACGAGCGTCGTTGCTCGGCATCACCAGGTGGTAGCCAGCGGCATCCAGGTGCTCGCGGTGGAGGGCCTGTACGCCTGCGGGATCATCGACCGACACGGAGACGACCTCGGGCCACCGACGGCCTCCGCCCATGTCGAGCAACTCGGCCGCCACCTCTTTGCGGCTCGAGGGGTGGTTTAGTCTGCCCTCGAGGTTCCAGAAGGCGACCTGAGCGCTGCGGGCGGTTCCGGACTTTTCGGAGGCGGTGTGGGGAGGGCGAAGATCGAATCGGTCCGGTCCCCAGACGTCGAACCCGGCGGGGGCGACCCCGGTCGAAGGAGGCGCTCGGCGGGGACCCTCATCGAGCCCGGATACGCCGCGCCAGGTACGCCCCGAATCGCGCCAAAGGCCCGGGACGCCGTGCAAGTTCGGCCCATCCACGTCCCCAACCTTAGAGCCTCTTCACATCCCCACCCATCGGTCATGGGCCCCATCTGGACCCTCTCCCGAAGGTGCCGAGCCTCTTCGAGAGGCGCACGGTGCGCATGGTGCCCCGCATCCAGTCTCCGGGTCGTGCGGCGTTCGGCATTCGGCATGGCTGGCCTCGCCCAGACCCCTGCCCCCAGACCAGGCTTCACTCCGTTTTCGAGCCGGGTTCGAAAGAGCCCGGGG
>DAPKRQ010000151.1:0-17179 GCA_031800475.1 Myxococcales bacterium LLY-WYZ-16_1 | reverse complement strand
TGGGTGGGAGCACGACCGGGGTGGCCCATCTGAGCCCCTTGCGGGTCGAGCTCGAGCATCGGGTCGTACGAGCCGGTGATGCCCCGGCCGCCTGCCAGGGGCAGGTGGGGCGTGGGGTCTTCGCCGTCGAGGGCGAACTCGGCCGTGTCCTCCTGCGACGACTCGGCGCCGGTGATCGGTCCCTGGACGGACCGAGCGTGCGAAGGGGCTTTGGGGTCCAGGTCGGGCGTCGGTGCCCACAAACTTCCGGTCGTCGGGTCCGGCGGATCGCCGTCCGGGTCCCCGTCCCCTGCCGGCGAAGGGCTTTCAGCGCCCGGCGGCACGAAGTCGAACTCGGTCTTCTCGTCGTCTGCGTCCGGGTCGAGCTCCACGTCCGCCTGGCGGGGCACCGCTCCCAGCCCCAGCAGATCCAGACCCGACGGCGGGGCCTCGATGCCCGAAAGCGAGGTCTCGACCGAGGGTTCCTCCGCCGGGTCATCCCAGGCCGGGACCACCACGGCGCTGGCCGACGCGTCCCCCCCCAGCTGGCTGGAGGGCGGGTCCCAAACGGCGGGAGGCCCCAAAGAGTGGGACACGGATTGTTCGATCAAAGGCGCCGCGTGGGTCAATTCGTCCAAGTGCCGCAGTTCGGTTCGGCTGTCTGCCGGGTCGGTGCCCGAGGGCTCGCTCGAAGCCCGGGGCGACGGGGCCACGGGGTCGTCCGGCTCCACATCGGTGATCGCCACCACCGGCGTGGCCGAGTCGGCCCGGGCCAGCCCGGGATCGTCGCCGAAAGTCTGTCGGAGCCACGCCCGAAGGTGCTTTTCGTGAACCGGGCGCCCGTGGTGAATGAGGTCGGGCAGCAGGTCTTCGATCACTTCGGCGGCGGTCCCGTAGCGGTCCTCCGGATCGCGCTGCAGAAGCCTTCCGACCACCTGCTCCAGGTCCGGCGGCACGTCGGGCGCGAAGGCCCGCACGGGGGGCACCCGCGCCTCACGGACCGCTTCGATGGTGGCGTAGTCCGTGTCCGCCAGGAACAGGCGCTCGTTGGTGAGCATCTCGTACAGGACGTTGCCCAAAGCGAACAGGTCGCTGCGCTGGTCGATCGCTTCGCCCTCGACCATCTCGGGCGACATGTAGGCGAATTTGCCCTTGAGGACGCCCACCTGCGTTTTCGCGGCCTTCGAGGCGGCCCGGGCGATGCCGAAGTCGCAGAGCTTCACCTCGCCTTCCCAGGACAGCAGGACGTTCTGGGGCGTCACGTCCCGGTGCACGATGTCCAGCGCCCGGCCGAGCCCATCGGTTTTTTTGTGGGCGTACGCCAGGGCCTCCGCCAGCTTCGACGCGATGAAGCCGGCCAAGTGGGGCGGAAGGCGCCGGCCCGAGGCCTTCAGCAGATCCAAAGTTTGCCGAAGGTCGAGCCCCGGCACGTACTCCATGGAGATGAAGTAGGTGCCCTGAGCCTGGCCGAGCTCCAGAATCTGGACGATGTTCTGGTGGGTCAGGGTCGAGGCGATCCGGGCTTCGTCGATGAACATTTGGACGAACTCATCGTCCTCGGCGAGCTGCGGGAGGATCCGTTTGACCGCCACCAGGCGCTCGAAGCCCTGGACGCCGACCGACTTGGCTTTGAAGACCTCGGCCATCCCCCCGACGCTGATGCGCTCGAGCAGGACCAGATCCTCGCCGAGCTCTGCTGGAAGTCGTTCCGACACGGTCCGGACGGAGCGGAGTCTAGAGGAACGCGGACCCGGACGCGAGGCGGTCCGCCCCCGACCGCTTCGCCGGATGCATGAAGCGAGGTGGGGGACCGGGCCGTGCGGGCTTGACGAAACCCAAAGGCGGCATTAGAAGTCCGCGCTCCGGAGCGGACCGCCGTGGCTTCCAACACCCAAAAGACCGAAAAACAACGTCAGGCCAAAGCCCGTGACTTCGGCAAGACCGCCAAAAAGGTGCGGGAGCGCGACGGCACGACCCGCAGCGAAGCCGAATTGTTCGGGAACGTCCTGCCCCGCAAACCCCAGACTTCGGCTTCCTGAGCCGGATCGGCAGGTCGGCGAGAGCTCGACGCATCCCGCCGTCGCGTTGGGTCGCCCAGGTTCGACCTCCCTTCCTTCGCTTCGGACGGAGTCGCGCCGGTATCAAAACGAGCCATATCGTTCGGCTTCGGGGGTTTCGAGCCATCCCTCGGGGTGTCGCTGGTGAAAAGCGAGAAGAGAAGGTCGGCGGGATTGGACGCCGGCCCGCCGAGTGTCTAGACCTCCCTAGAGGAGATTTGTGTGGCCCAAGGTAAATTAGGACAAGGCGACGGACAGGGGATCGAGATTCCCATTCTGCCGCTTCGCAACTCGGTGTTCTTCCCGGGCAGCATCATGCCCATTTCCGTCGGGCGTCCCAAGACGCTGGCCATGGTCAAAGCCGTCGAGGACTCGGGAGAGCCCATCGGCATCGTCGCGCAGAAAGACGGGTCCGTGGACGACCCAGGGTCCGACGACATGTACGCCATGGGGACGACCGGTCGGATCGTCAAAGCGCTCAAGGCGGGGGAAGAGGGTTTTCACCTGGTGCTGCAAGGCATCAAGCGCTTTCGGGTCCTGGGCCTGACCCAGACCAGCCCCTACCTGCGGGCGCGGGTCGTGGAGGTGCAGGACATCAACGCCGACCCGGTGAAGATCGAAGCGCTGGTCATGAACGTCAAGAAGGCCGCCCGGGAGGTCGTGGGCCTGATGCCCGAAATCCCGTCCGGAGCCGCGCAGTTCGTGGAGGGCATCGACGACCCCGGTCACCTGGCAGACCTGATCGCCGCCAACATGGACGTGTCCGTCGAAGAGAAGATGGAAGTCCTGAACATGATCGAGGTCTCCCAGCGCCTGGAGAACGTGCTGGAACTTCTTCACCGTAAGCTCGAGGTCTTGAAGCTCAGCAACAAGATCGACTCCCAGGTGAAGGGCGAGATGAACAAGACCCAACGGGAGTACTATCTTCGGCAGCAGCTGAAGGCGATCAAGGAAGAGCTCGGGGAGGCCGACGGGACCGAGGGGGACCTGGACGAACTCGAGCAGAAGCTCAAGAACGCGGGGCTTCCGCCCGAGGCGGAAAAGATATCTCGAAAGGAGCTGCGTCGGCTCCGGCAGATGCCATCGAGTTCTTCCGAGTATACGGTCGGTCGCACGTACCTCGAGTGGTTCGCCGACCTTCCGTGGCAGAAGACCACCAAGGACACCCTGGACATTCAGGAAGCGCGAAAGCTTCTGGACGAACGGCACTACGGACTCGAGAAGGTGAAAAAGCGCATCGTCGAGTACCTGGCGGTGCGAAAGCTGAAAGACGACATGAAGGGGCCCATCCTGTGCATGGTGGGACCACCGGGCGTGGGAAAGACCTCGCTCGGCGCATCGATCGCCGAGACCCTGGGTCGCAAGTTTCACCGGATTTCGCTGGGTGGCGTGCGAGACGAGGCGGAGATCCGCGGTCACCGGCGGACCTACGTGGGCGCTCTTCCCGGCCGTATCGTTCAGGGGCTCAAGAAGGCCGGCACGGCGAACCCGGTCATCGTTCTCGACGAGATCGACAAGCTGTCTTACGACTTTCGGGGGGATCCGGCGTCGGCGCTGCTCGAGGTGCTCGACCCCGAACAAAACCACACCTTCTCGGATCACTACCTGGAGGTTCCCTTCGACCTTTCGAAGGTGCTCTTCATTGCCACGGCCAACCAGCTCGACCCGATTCCGCCGGCCCTGAAGGACCGGATGGAAGTGTTGGAGATCCCAGGCTACACGCATGAGGAAAAGTCGCACATCGCCATGCGGCACCTGTTCCCGAAGGTCCTGGAGGCCCACGGGCTGACCGACGATCACATCGAGCTGTCGGACGAAGCCTTGACCAGCATCATCGTCGACTACACCCGCGAAGCGGGCGTTCGAAACCTGGAACGGACCGTGACCTCGGTGGTTCGGGGCGTGGCGGTGCTGGTGGCCGAAGGCAAAGAGGAGAAGACGGTCGTTCAAAAGGACGACTTGACCGAGTACCTGGGCCCGGAGAAGTTCTACAACGAGGTTGCGCAGCGCACCGAGATGCCCGGTGTAGCCACCGGCTTGGCTTGGACGGCTGCCGGCGGGGACATCCTGTTCATCGAAGCCACCAAGATGGGCGGCAAAGGGGGTCTCACCCTGACCGGCCAGCTCGGCAACGTGATGAAGGAGTCGGCCCAGGCGGCCCAAAGTTACCTGCGGACCCGTTCACCGGAGTTCGGTCTGGCGGAAAACTTCTGGGAGAAGAACGACATCCACGTCCACGTGCCCGCGGGCAGCATTCCCAAGGACGGTCCGTCGGCCGGGGTCACCATGATCACGGCCCTCACCTCCTTGGTCACGGGCATCAAGGTCCGAAGCGACGTGGCCATGACCGGCGAGATCACCTTGCGCGGCACGGTCCTTCCGGTGGGCGGCATCAAAGAGAAGGTGCTGGCGGCCCTGCGAAGCGGCGTCACCGAGGTGATCCTGCCCGAGCGCAACCGGAAAGACCTGTTCGAGGTGCCGCAAGAGATTCAGGAGCGGCTCAACTTCCACTTCGTGAAGCGGGTGGACGAGGTCTTGGACATCGCCCTGGAGCGTCCGCCCGAGCGATTCCCGCCGAAACTGGCGCCGGCGAAGGAAGGCCCGGAGCCCGAGGTTCCGCCCTCCTGAGGTCCTCCTCCGAGGCTCCGCCCTCCTGAGGTTCTCCTCCGGGTTCCTCCTCCGGGTTCCTCCTCCGGGGTCCTCCTCCGGGGTCCTCCCCCGGGGTCCTCCCCCGGGGTCCTCCCCCGGGGTCCTCCCCCGGGGTCCTCCCCCGGGGTGCCCCTCCGGGTTCCCCGTCCCGGACGATGCCTCTGGCTGCCGCGATGTAGCCCTCCCGAGATATCGCCCTTGCGAGCGGTGCGCCGGGCCGTCCGTCGGTCGGCGCTGGCGGCCCTGCACCGCTTCACCCTTCCCCCCTGCCACCGCGGTCCCGCGCGCCACCGAAGTTCGATGTCCTCCTCCCTGGCACACCCGGAAAGCCGGGTCGGGCGACGGGATCGCCGGGCACGGGCAGGGGCGGAGGTGCTTCGGCCATGCGGGCCGCGCGGCATCCCGACGGGCCCGACGGGGGTCGATACGCGATGGGCAAGTGGGTGCCCGGTGTGTGGCGGAAGCGAGCTCGGGTGCGGTTCCCTTCGAGAGCACGACGGGTTCTCGGGATCCCGCCTCGGGTCGATTTCGAGAAACGGTCGAGGATTGCGCCCGATAAACACAAACATCATGGCCACCGGGACCCCCGACGTCACACTGGATCGCATCGCGGCTCCCCGCGACGACGTGGCCACCGAGCTCGGGGCCCTGATGCAGGCCACCGACGAAAACGGACAGCCGCGCTTCGCCACCCGAGACCTATGTCTGCTGGTGGCCGCCACCCTGTTGCGCGCAGGCCCGCAGTTGGACCTGTCCGGGCAAGCGCCGTTGCTGGCAGCGGTTTTCACCGAGCTTGGCTTGCCCCGGGACCCGAGCCCCGAGCAGTTGGCCCAGGCGGTCGAGGGCCAACAGATCGACCCGGAACTGCTGGCAGCCCTCGAGGGATTCGCATCGGAAGCGGCCAGCGACCTCTCCGCCCGGGCCTCGGCCCGCGAGCGCGCCCGAGCCCTGGGCCAGGATCGCGGCCTCACCGCCGCCCCGGCCGCGCCTGCGGCCCGCCCGCGGGGCGCGCGGATCACCGCCCAAGACCTTCAGAAGGCCCGCCAACCCGGAAAACAGATCTTCAAGTGAAGGATTCGCACCCCATCGAGGAGACTTCGAGATGAGCTACATCCACATGAACATGAACGTTCAACAAAGCTACATGAACCACGGTATCTTGCCCGGCGGCAGCTTTCCCACGCCGTTCCCGCAGCTGCCCCAGATCCCGAGCTGGCCCGATCCGTTCGGCTTTCAGCCGTTTCCGAACTTCAACGATTTCCATCAAAACTTCGCCCAAGGGTTCATGATGGGGCTCTTTCAAGCCCTGGCGCCCCGCATCAACCCGACGCCCCATTTGTCCGGCCAGGTGGGTTTTGGCCAGTTCGGGAGCGGAAGCCGCGTCGACGACCTGGTTCGGCGACATGGCAACGACATCGAGTCCCTGTCGCGGGAGCTGAGCGACCACAACTGGGGCAACAAGGATGAAAAGCGGCTCGAGGCCACCATCAACCACTTGCGCAACACCTCCGGTCCCCGGGCGACCGTCGGGGGTTCGGCGGGCGTGGGAAACAGCAAGATCACGGTGCCCCCCGAGGTTGCCAATCGCATGGCCCGGGCGTCGAGCGATCAGGAGGCGACCCAGATTTTCCGTGGCTGGCTGAATGAACAGGCCGGCAGCTCCAATCCGCGGGCCATCCTGAATCAGGTGTTCGACAGCAACATCAAGGGCGGCAAGGAAAAGGACGCCACCGCGGAACTGATGCTGGACACCATCGTGGAGCAGTCGGTGAAAACCGTTCGCTCGGGCCGCATGCTCGACTGGAGCGGGCAGCCGACCTGGTGCGTGCCCTGCTACCACTGCCCGGTGCAGCTCGACTTCTGCGACCCGGACTACATGAAGGCCATCAACAAGACCGCCGACCTGGCGAGCCCCCTGTCCTTGGATTTCGACGGCGACGGCAAGTTCACCTCGGACGAGAAGGTGCAGTTCGACATCGATGGGGACGGAAGCCTCGACACGGTCAACGACGTGGATGAAGGCGACCTTCTCCTTCGGTTCGACGCCGACGGCGACGGGGTCTCGGGCGAAAACGGCACCGAGCTGCTCGGGGACAACGCGGATCTGAGCCGGTTCGGCGTCCACGGCCAGTACAAGGATGGCTTCGAGGCGCTCTATGCCCTCGCCTCGCGTTTCGGTTTGGTCGGGGGCTCCGACACCACCCTGAGCGCGCGAGATCTGTCGGTGCTGGAGCAGCAGACGGGCTTGCAGGTGAGCGCGGGGGGCCTGAACGGTCAGAGCGTTTCCTTCGCCGAGAAGGGGCTCAACAGCATCGAGCTCGGCAACGCCGCCACCACCCGCACCACCCACGACTTCGACGGTCGAGGGAACTCCCTGACCAGACGGCAGGGAGCAGGGTTCACCACCGTCGATGGCGGATGGGGAACCATGGCCGACATCTGGTTCAAGATGCACAACTGAGCGTCCACTCTGGCGAACGGGAGGGCCCAGGCGGAAGCGCCGGGGTCCGCTCCCGCCGCGGCGTCGGGGCCGACAGGCGACACCCGAGGTCCGCTCCCGCCGCGGCGACGGAGCCGACAGGCGACACCCTTCGAGGGCGACACCCGAGGTCGGCCCGCGACAACCCCTCAGCGACACCCGAGGTGGATCCGTCCGGTCCATCTGGCTTGCCCGCCGGCTTCGGGGAGCGCAGGGGGTGAAGGGGCGGGATGTTTGCTCCCGAGTTTCACTTCGGATGCGCCACCAGCGCCTACCAGGTCGAAGGTGGGATCGAGAACGACTGGAGCCAGTGGGAGCGGCAAGGCCGGTTGCTCGACCCATCGGTCCGCTGCGGTCGGGCGGTCGACCACTGGCGTCGGGCCGAGGCCGACTTCGAACTGCTGCAGGACCTGGGAGCCACGGCGTACCGCCTGAGCGTCGAGTGGGCCCGGGTGGAGCCGGAGCCCGGGCGCTTCGACCAAGCGGCCATCGACCGCTATGCGTTTTGGGTCCACCGGCTCGCGGACCGGGGCATCGAGCCGGTGGTCACCTTCCTGCACTTCACCCATCCTCCGTGGTTTCACCGCCTGTGCCCCTGGCACGAGGTGGCCAGCCAAGCGCCTGGACGCTTTGCCGCCTTCGTGGCTCGCATGATGGAAGCCTTCGGCGACCGGGTCCGCTGGTTCACCATCTTGAATGAGCCCCTGGTGTGGCTTTTGGGAGGCACCCTGACCGGCGTGGTGCCACCCGGCGAAAAGCGCTTCGCCCGCTTTGCCGTGGCCTTGCCCACCCTGCTTCGCGGCTACCTGGAAGCCCGGCAGGTGATCCGGCAGGTGCGGCCCGACGCGGCTTGTGGGATCGCCAAGAACGTCTTGCGGTTCGCGCCAGAGCGGCCCCTCGGTTCCGATCGTTGGCTGACCGAACAGGTGGATCGGGCCTACAACCACGTGATTCCGACCGCCCTCACCTCCGGGAAGATCGCCCTAGAACTCCCCGGTGGGTTCGAGCTGTCCCGGCCCCTGGACGGGGGCGAAGGGGCCCTGGACTTCATCGGGGTCAACTACTACACCCGAGTCTACGTTCGGCTTGATCCACTCAAACGAAGCGGCGGGTCCCGGCTGGCTTCGTTTTTCGACGGCCGCACCCCCCACGGGGTGAGCGATCTCGGCTGGGAGATTCACCCGGATGGGCTCGCGGAAGCGCTCCGCGACATGTCCCGCTACGGCTTGCCGCTGTGGGTGACCGAAAACGGCATCGACGACCGAGACGACACGCGCCGGGCCCGGTTTTTGGTCGACCACCTGGCGGCGGTCCAGCGTTCGATCGAGGCCGGAGTCGATGTGCGGGGTTACCTGCACTGGTCGCTGGTCGACAACTTCGAGTGGCTCGAAGGTTTCGGCCCCCGGTTCGGCCTGTACCGGGTGGAGCGTCCCAGCCTGAAGCGGGCTCCCACGTCGGCCGTGCCTGTTTTCCGGGACATCATCCGGCGGAGGTCGCTGCCCGAGCGGCGGCCGCCCGCCCAGGTGGTGTCCGGGCAACCGAAGCCCGTGATGCCCGGCGCGGGACCGATCTGAGTCCCGGCAGAGGTTCTTCGAAAGGTGGCAGCAGCCCGCCCAGGGTCGCCCGGGGGGCGAAGCCCTCCCAGCGGCGCCGGGTTCAGGAGATGCCTGCCAAGCGCCGGGGAGGCCGGGCATTGCTGCTGGGCGTGTAGACGTGGCGCAACTGCCCCACCGCCCGAAGGCGCTGCATCGCCAGCTCGTCCGCGGCCCGCAGGGTGGAGATTTCGCTCTTTTTCGCGATGGCGAAGACGTTGAGGATGATGTCGTAGATGCACTCGGCCTGCTGCAGGGCGCGCTGCTGGTTGTAGCCTTCGAGCTCGTTGGCCACGTTGATGAGGCCCCCCGCGTTGATCACGTAGTCGGGCGCATACAGGATCCCGTGCCGACCGAGGCTCGCCGAGTCGCGCTCTTCATTCTCCAGGATGTTGTTGGCGGAACCGGCGATGATCTCGACCTTCAGGCGAGGGATGGTTCGGGCGTTGACGACGGCCCCCAGGGCACAGGGTGCGAAGATGTCGGCCGGCACGTCGAAGATCTGGTCCGGGTCCACCACGTCGACGGTATGGTCTCGGCTGACCCGAGCCAGGTTGTCCGCGTCCACGTCGCAGATCGTCAGCTTGGCCCCGGCTTCGGCCAACAGCCGCACCAGGTGGTGGCCCACCGCGCCGACGCCCTGCACGGTCACGTGTTTGCCCTCCAGGCTGTCCGAGCCCCAGCGCTCCTTGGCGGCGGCCTTCATTCCGGCAAAGGTTCCCAGCGCGGTCACCGGCGACGGATCGCCAGATCCGCCCAGTGCCCGGGAGATGCCCGTGACCCAGTTGGTCTCCATGCGAACCCACTCCATGGCGCGCACGTGGGTCCCCACGTCCTCGGCGGTGATGTAGCGCCCACCGAGACCCTCGACGTAGCGGCCGAAAGCCCGAAAAAGCTGCTCTTGCGCGGTCTTGTCGCCGCGGATGGCCTTGGGGTCGCCGATGATCACGGACTTTCCGCCCCCCAGGTTGAGGCCGGCGGCGGCGCTCTTGAACGTCATGCCACGGGCCAGTCGGAGCACGTCTCGAATCGCATCTTCGGTGGAAGCGTAAGGGTGCATTCGGCAGCCCCCCAACGCGGGTCCCAGGTTCGTGTCGTGGATGGCGATGATGGCCTTGAGCCCGGAACCGGCGTCGTAGCAGAAGTTGACCTGTTCGTACTCCTTGGCCGAGAGCGCCTCGAAAATGTCCATGGCGCGCGGAAGCTAGGGGGAGCCGCGAATGCGGGTCAACATCGAGGGGTGCGGAATCGTTCCGTTTTCGCCAGGTGCGTAACAGCGGTCACACTGTCGCGCCCGAACCACACTTGCCGTGGCCCTCGCTTCACGCCCTCGCGGCCCGGCCCGAATATGGCTTGCGGTTTCGGGCCCTCGGGATTGGCATCGTTTCTGCTTTGGCCTTGGGCATGCACCAGCAAGTCGGACAGCATCCCATGTTGAATTCGTGGCTGAAGGCGGTGAACACCCACCTGGAAGTGCGCCGCATGGAGGTCCGAGCCAGCCCCAGGCCGAAGCGCAATCGGGCCCGGGAGAAAGCCCGCCGCGAGGCACGTCAGCTCTTCGCCGAGCACTACGCGAACCTGGCCATCGCAGCGTCCTCGCACTGACCCGCAAAGATCAGGGCGCCTCGCGGCCGAAGGCCCACATTCGTTCGCGGAGCGCCTGGACGCCGTCCCGCCGAAGTCCGCTGGTGAGGACCACGTCCTCCTGCGGCAGGTCCAATGCGCGGGCCAGGCGGGCCCGAATCGGAACACGCTGGGCCTTGGAGAGCTTGTCGGCTTTGGTCCCGACCACCCACACCGGTACGGTCGCCGGTCCCGACCGGGCGACCTCCACGGCGGCGGCATCTGCCTCGTCCGGCTCCCGCCGAACGTCGAGCAGCAGAAGCAGCACCGACGCCCGGCCACTGCCGAAGTAGCGCAGCACCATGCGCTCGATCGA
Organism: Myxococcales bacterium LLY-WYZ-16_1; assembly: GCA_031800475.1. Lineage (GTDB taxonomy): Bacteria > Myxococcota > Kuafuiibacteriia > Kuafuiibacteriales > Kuafuiibacteriaceae > Kuafuiihalomonas > Kuafuiihalomonas phototrophica. The sequence goes on along the minus strand of DAPKRQ010000151.1, from coordinate 6,484 downwards.
CCGGGAGACTTCTGCGGGGACCTTGGCGTAGCCGTAGCCCGGAAGGTCGGTCAGCCGGAGTACGCCTTCGCCCGACTTCACCTCGTAGAAGTGGAGGGTCTGGGTGCGACCGGGCGTCTTGGACGTCCGCGCGACGCGGGCTCCGGCGAGGGCGTTGAGCAACGTGCTCTTTCCGACGTTCGAACGGCCCAAGAAGGCGAACTCGGGTGCGACCGGTGAGGGAAACTGCTCGGGTTTCACGGCTGCAGTCAGCCACCGGGCCTGCACAGCCGTTCCATAGACGAAAAACGTCGAGATCACGAGCGTGACATCGCCCCGAAAACCTTGGCAGGTGTGCAGGGCCCGGGCAGACTCGGGCACCGAAGGGATGGATCGCATGAAAGGACTCCAGGTCGCCCTCAGCGTCCTCGTGATCGCGGGTGCCGTCGTGTTTTTGATGGTCGACTCGCTCAGCTCCTCCGAAGCCCTCACGTATTTCCACGGAGCGGATGTGGTGATGGCACGCTCGGACGAATTCGTCGGAAAACGCATCCGCGTGGGGGGCCACGTGGCTCCGGGATCGGTGGCTCAAAAACCGGGCACGCTGCAATGGAGCTTTCGGGTTCAACCGGTCGAACAAATGATGAAGCACCCCGAGGTGGCGGACCGAACCCTCCCCGTGTTCTACGAAGGCGTGGTGCCCGATACCTTCGAAGACGATGCCGAGGTCATCGTGACCGGCGTCCTGAGCGACGACGGAACGTTCCAGGCCCAAGAACTCATCGCCAAGTGCCCCTCCAAGTACGAGGTGGCCGAAACGGCCTCTCGCTGATCCCGCGGAGAAGAAAACCATGCCAGTATTCGGAGAAGCGCTATTGCTCGCCACCATGGTGGCGGCTACTGCCACCGCTTGCGCCGCGGCGCTCGCCCACCGAAGGGGATCGAACCGATGGCTGACCAGCGCCGAATACGGTGTCTACACCGTGTTCGGCCTGCTCTCCTGCGCGTCGCTCGCTCTCATCTACCTGTTCGTCGCCGAGGACTACTCGGTGAAGTACGTCCAGCACTACAGCGACCGCTCCATGCCCATGTTCTACAAGGTGACGGCGTTCTGGGGCGGCCAGAGCGGGTCCTTGCTGTTCTGGGTTTGGGTCATGTCGATCTGGGGTGCCATCGCGGTCTGGCAAAACCGGCACAAAAACCGCGCCATTCTGCCCTACACCATCGTGACCTTGATGGTGGTCAGCATGTTCTTCGTGACCACCATGGTGTTTGCCGCCAATCCCTTCGACACGTACGTGGTCGGCGCGCCGACCGACGGTCGGGGTCTGAATCCGCTGCTTCAAAACCCATACATGGTGAGTCACCCGCCGAGCTTGTATCTGGGCTACATCGGCTGGACGATCCCGTTCTGCTTCGCCATCGGCGCGCTCGTGCACGGAAAGCTCGACTACGGGTGGATCGCCGCCATGCGGAAGTGGTGCTTGGTGGCCTGGGTCTTTTTGACCGTCGGCCTCACCCTCGGTGGCCTGTGGGCTTACGAAGAGCTCGGCTGGGGCGGCTATTGGGCGTGGGACCCGGTCGAAAACGCAGCCTTCATGCCGTGGCTCACGGGAACGGCGTTCATCCACAGCATCCAAGTCCAAGAGCGGCGCAAGATGTACAAGGCCTGGAACATGCTGCTCATCATCTTGACCTTCCTGCTGACCCTGCTCGGCACGATGATGACGCGGTCGGGGGTCGTGCAGTCGGTGCATGCATTCGCGCAGTCCGACATCGGCCACTTTTTCGGCTTTTTCATCGGGTTCGCAACCGTGGTTTCGCTCGGCCTGCTGGTGTGGCGCCTGCCGAAGCTCCGGCCCGAACACGAACTCGAGTCGGTGGTCAGCCGCGAGTTCGCGTTCTTGGCCAACAACTGGATTCTGCTGGCGGCGGCGTTCTTCGTGACCTTCGCGACCCTGTTTCCGAGCCTTTTCAAGGGACTCACGGGTCAAGAGGTCAATGTCGGACCGTCGTTCTTCAATCTGTGGATGATTCCGATCGGTCTCGTGCTGCTCTTTTTGACGGGCGTCGGACCGCTCCTGTCTTGGCGCAAGTCCACTGGTCGGTCGCTGCTGGACCAGTTCTGGCTTCCGAGCCTGGTGGGTCTGGGCACCACCGGGGCAGTCCTCGCCTACGGCGTTCGGCAGTGGGAGCCTTTGGTCACCTTCGGCCTGTGCGCGTTCGTGGCGGTCACGCTCGGTCAGGAGCTGTGGCGGGGTGCCCGCCACCGCATGAAGAAGTCGAACGAATCGGTGGCGGTGGCCTTGGCGACGCTCATGCAGCGGGCGAAACGCCGCTACGGTGGCTACGTGGTCCACTTCGGTCTCGTTTTGATGTTCTTCGGTTTTGCGGGCAACGCTTTCAAGATCGAGAAGGAAATGCAGGTGGCCAAGGGCGACTCGGTCGAGATCGGCGACTACCGCGTTCGGCTGGACGAGTTGAGCTTTCGAGACGACGGCCAGAAGAACATGGTGACCGCCCAGCTGACGGTGTTCGATCGAGACGGGGGCACCGAGCCCCTGGCAGAGCTCGAGCCGGCGAAATGGTTCTACCGTAAGCCGGAGGAACAGGTCACCAGCGAGGTCGACAAGTACTCCACCGTCGAAGAAGACCTTTACGCCGTCTTGGGTGGTTTCGACGGTCGCAACCAGACCGCCGCTCTCCAACTCAAAGTCAATCCGCTGGTGAACTTCGTGTGGCTCGGCTGCGCCTTCATGCTGCTGGGATTCGGGATCGCGGTCTGGCCCGAGCGCAAGAAGCTGCCGGCGGCTGCACCGGCCTGGAATCGACTGGCTCCGGCAGCGAGCGCGGCTTCGATCATGCTGGCGTTTGCGTCGGCAGCGCTGGCTTTTCTCGGTTGAATGGACGGAATGGTCGAACCATCGCGAGGCTCGTCTTCGGCGCCTTCAGCGACCAGCTCTCCGTGGTTGGCCGCCGCCCAGGTGGGACTGGGCGTCGTCGTCCTGGCGCTGCTTCTCGCGGGTCGCGGGGGCGGTGTCGGCTTCGTCGTGTTCTTCGCCTGCGGGGCAGCGGCGGTGTTCACCGCATGGGCCGTGGGCCGGGCTGTTTCGTCCTTGCGGGACCCGACCCTCGAGGGTCCGCTCACTGCGGAGGGCAACCGGGAGGCCCTGGAGCATGAAAAGCGCTTGGCCTTGCTCGGGCTGCGTGAGCTCGAGGCGGACATCGCCGCCGGCAAGGTCGATCCCGCCGATGCCGATCATCTCAAGCGGACCGCCGAGCAAAAGGCCCTGCAGCTCATCCATCGTCTGCGCGAAGACGACGCCACGTGGCGTCATCGAGCCGAGGATCTGCTGCGGGACGAAGGACTGGGGGTCGAGCCGGAGCAATCCCAGTCCCCGGCCCCTCGACCGGCATCCCCGGCGGCGAAGCCGAGCGGGCCGGTTGCCGACCGCCGGGCCTTCGACGAGCGTCCGGCGGCGCGCGTCCCGGTGGACGGCGGGCACCGCTGCGCCGGCTGCGAAGCATCGGTCGGAGCCCAGGACCGCTACTGCGGAAGCTGCGGCCGTCCGCTGGAGGCCCTGACATGATCCACGGGGTGGCGCTCTTCGCAGCGGCCTTGGGGGCCGCTCCCGCCGGTGAAGCCACGGCAGCCTGGGTGCTGGAGTTCGACGAAAACAAGCTCCGCATGCAGGAAGACTGGCAGCTGACTCTGTCCGAACCGGCACCCGCCGGAAGCTTGCGATTCGAGCTGCCCAAAGGGGTCACGCTACCCGGCATCGACGTGGGGCAGGACCGCTTCGTACTGGACGAAGCCGACACGGTCGTCACCCACCCGAGCGTCGTCCCGGCTGGTAGCTACCGGCTCAATTTTCACTATCAGCTCCCCACGGGAGGCCGAGAGGCGGAGGTCACCTGGAGCCCGCCCCCTCTGCGGGTGCCGGGGGTGCGCGTCGCCCATCCTGCCCTCGACGGTCTCCAGACGAACGTGGGCGAGCCAACGGGCCAGCGGCCGGTGGCCGGTGTTCGCTTTCTGTTGTATGACGTGCCCCGCCCGTTCGACGACGGTTCGTTCACGCTTCGACTGAGTGGACTGCCGACCGTCATCACCTGGCACCGTACGGCAGCGGCGGTCGCGTGCGCCGCCCTGGCGGTGTTCACCTTGGTCGTGCTCCTGCGGCCCGCCCGAGCACCGGTGCAGGCGGTCGACCCGTATCCGGTGCAAAAGGCGCGGTTGGTGACGGCGTTGAAGCAGCTCGACGCCCAGCCCCTCCCGGACCCGCAGGCCCACCGGGCTCGGCGGCAAGAGCTGATGGATCAGCTCGCCGACGTCCTCCGACGAGAGGCTCGCGACGGGGCCGGTTGACCGGTGGACGTGGACGTGCGGCGGGTGTCGAAGGTCTTCGGCACCCATCGGGCCCTGTGGCGGGCGTCCCTGACGTTTCCCAGCGGGAGCACGACCGCCCTACTCGGCCCGAACGGAGCCGGAAAGAGCACTCTGCTGTGGCTGTGCAGCACTTTGGGTCGCCCGACTTCCGGCGAGATCCGGGTGGGTCGGTGGACCGGGGCCGATCTGCGCCGAGCCCGGGGCGCCATCGGATTCGTCGCCCATACCTCCATGACCTATGGGGAGCTCACCGGGCGCGAAAACCTGGAGCTGTTCGCGACCCTGTCGGCCCTTCCTCGACCGGCGGATGTGGCGCGGCGGTGGCTGTCGGCGGTGGCGCTCGAATTCGCGGCCGACCGGGCCGCCAAGACCTACAGCCGGGGCATGCGTCAACGCCTGGCTCTGGGGCGGGCCCTGATCGCCGACCCTCCGGTGCTGCTGTTGGACGAGCCGTTCAGCGGTTTGGATCTGGCCTCGCGCGCCCAAGTGGGCGAACTCCTGCGGGCCCGAAGGGGGGCCGGGACCACGATTGTGGCCACCCATGACCTCGCCCAGGCGGCCCGCCTGGCGGACCGGGCGGTCCTGCTTCGAAACGGCCGGGTGATCCGGACCGAGGAGGGCATGCAGACCGTGGAGAGTCTGCAGGCCTGGTTCACGTCGGCTGTGACCCCCGGGCCCCCAACGGAGGCGGCGCAGTGACCATCTGGGTCCGCACGGTGGTCGAGGTGCTGCGAAAAGACCTGCGGGACGAGCTCCGAAACCGAGAGGTCTTGGTGACCAGCGGCTTTTTCGGGTTCATGATCGTCTTGGTATTCACCTTTTCGTTCTTTCGAGGGGACGCTCCGCTTTCCGTGGTGGCGGCCGGCATCCTGTGGGTCGCAGTCGCTTTTTCGGGGGTCCTGGCCATCGGACGGGTGTTCGACCGGGAGCGCGAAGAAGGGGGCCTGAGGGGGCTTTTGATGACGCCGGCCCCACCGACGGCCCTGTTCGTCGGCAAGGTGACCACTTCCTTCCTGCTGATGGCCGTCATCGAGGTGGTGGTGGTGACCGCGGTCTTCTTCTTCTTCAGCCTGCCCGCCCCCTTGACTCGGTTCGCGCCCCTGGTCGGTGTCTTGGCGTTGGGCTCCTTGGGGTTCGCTGCGGTGGGCACGCTCTTGTCGGCCATGCTGCTTCATACCCGCAGCCGGGATGCGCTGTTGGTTCTGGTTTTGTATCCCTTGGCTCTGCCGGTCCTGATCTTGGGCGTCAAAGCGACCACCGCCCTCCTGGAACCCCACATCTCCTGGGTGGAGTTCGGGATCTGGCTGCGCGTGCTCGGCGCCTTCGATATCATCTTCGTCGCGGCGGGAGCCTGGCTGTTCGAGCCGGTGGCCCTGGACTGACCTGGGCTCGGTCGCATTGGACTTCGAAGCATGCGCGGATCCGTTTCCATGAAGACCCCTCCCCTCTTGGTGGCGCTGTCCCTGGCCGCCGCCGTGGTTTTGGCGGTGGCGAGCTGGATGGTGTTCTTTTACGCCCCCGAAGAGCGGGTGATGGGTTTCGTCCAAAAGATCTTCTACTTCCACGTGCCCTGCGCCTGGATGATGCTGCTGTCCGCACCGGTCATGGCGGTCGGGGCGGTCGCGTACCTGGCCACCCGAAAACCCGGTTTCGACCGCCTGGCCGATGCGGCGGTGGAGCTGTCGATATTGTTCGGGGCCCTGGTGCTCATCACCGGTCCGCTGTGGGGGCGAAAGGCTTGGGGCGCCTACTGGGTTTGGGACGTGCGACTGACGTCGTCCCTGGTGCTGGTCATGACCTTGGTGGCCACCAAGATCGTGCGCGCGTACGCCGGGCCGTCGGCCCGGCAGGTGGCGGCTGCGTTGTCGGTCTTGGCGGTGCTGAATGCGGTGTTCGTGTGGAAGGCCGTGGACCTGTGGAAAGGTACCCATCCGCCGAAACTGGTTCAGACCCTGGTGCCGGACATGAAGCTGACGTTCTGGGTCGCGGTGCTCGGGTTTCATCTCGCCTACGGAGCCCTTTTGTGGGCTCGCCTTCGGTACGGAAGGCTTCGCGACGAAACCGAGCGCTTGCAGCTCGAACTCGAAGCCAAATGGGACGAGCAGGCCGACGAGAAAG
>DAPKRQ010000150.1:0-12690 GCA_031800475.1 Myxococcales bacterium LLY-WYZ-16_1 | reverse complement strand
CGACCGCAGGCGCTCTGCGATCTGGCGGGCTTCGTCTCGGGCATGGGGCAGGTCCCCTTCCGGATCGGCGACCACGACCGTTTCGCCGGTGGGGGCGGGGTCGGGCGTCGTGAGCACCCCTGCGTGGGGAAGGTGGCTCATGCTCACCTGGCGCAGCAGGAGGTCGCCGTATCGGGTGGTTCGGTGGGCCAGTTCGTGGAGGAAAGCCGCTCGACCCACCAGGTAGAGGTGTCCGATCTCGGAAATCTGCGATTCGAACGGCCGCAAGGCATCTTCATCGGAGTCCGGACGGTGAATCTGCAAGGTGTCTCGAGTGACCCAAAATGCGAACCAGGCGCCATCGATTCGATCCACCCAAAAGATCGCTTCGTCGGGCTCCAGAGATGCTCGAAGCATCTCAAGCGATTCGATGCCCAAGTTCAAAGGTGGCGCGTTTCGATCCAGCCAAGCGAACAAGGCGTCGAACCGCTGAGCGAGTCGCCTGCGTTCGGCTCGGCGCTTTCGACTCCAACGCTTTCGCTCGGCCGGCGTGAGCTCGGAGCCCTCGGAACGCCCCTCTTCGAACCGAGCCCAAGCTTCCCGATAGGCGTCGACTCGGCGTTCGAGCTCCCGCTGCCTGGCCGGATCGAGCCGAGACCAGCGGAGCTGGGTGTCGATGGCCCCAAGGATCTCCGCGGCCCGTTCATCGGCCAGCCGAAAGGCCGTGGCAGGGTCGTCTCGTTCGAGAGCCCACTCGATGGCTTCTCGAAAGAGGGCGTCCGATCGGGCCAAAAGCCCAGGTTGCTGGTCCCGAATGGCGGCGTGTGCCGACGCCCTCCGCCGGTGCTCGAGGGCGATCTGGAGTTCCTGCCAGGCGAGATCCCCGTCTTTGCCGAGTTTCGCGGCCCGGGCCAGTCCGTGGTGGGCCCGCCACGTGTATTTGGACGCATGACCCGGTTCCATTCGGGTTTCATGCTCGAGCACCGCTCGGAACCGCTCGACCGCCTGGGTCAGTCGTCCCTTCTGGAGGTGTAGCTCGGCGCGAAGCAGTTGGCGTCGGGGGCCCGACAGGCCGTGGGGTGCAGCTTTTGTGGCGTCGGCCCGATCCAGCAATCTTCTCGAGGCCTCTGGGTTGCCGCGGTCGTGCTCGAGATAGGCCAGATTGTACAGCGAAAGAGCCTGCCCTTCCGCGTGCTCGGCCTTTTCCCAAACGTCGACAGCCCGTCGCAGCAGCGTCCGCGCCCGGTCCGAGCCTTCTGGGTCGTCCGGATGAGCGACGGCGGTCAGCTCCCCCAGTCCGTTCAAGAACGCGCCTCGCATGGTCGGCTTCGGATGGGCGAGCATGGCGTCCTCGATCTGGGCGAAGACGGCCAAGGCCTGTTCCAGCTGACCCAGCTTGAACAGTTGCTCGGCCAAACCGTGACGGGCCGTGACCTGGGCCTGTCGGGTCAGGCCGAGCCCTTCCAGCCGGAATGCGGCGCGTTCGAATCCATTGCGAGCTTGGCGATGGTCGCCACGCCGTTCGAGCAACAAAGCCCGATGGTATTCGACCCAGGCGTCCATCTCCGGGTCCGGACAAGGTGCCAAGTCGCGCTCCGCCCGCTCCACCCACTCGAGCCCCTCGGACACGCGGCGCAGCATCAACGCACTGTACGACGCTGAAAGGGCGAGGCGCGCCGCTTCGGAGGTCAGGCTCTCGGCTTTCGCTGCATCGCGGGCTTCGGACAAAGCGCGGATCGAGGCTTCCCACTGGCCCGACGCTGGGAACGTGCGCGCCCGCTCGCTCCGGATCCATACCCGCTCCCAAGGGCTCGCATGGGCCTCGGCTGCCTCGAGGGTTTTGCGGGCCTCGGCTGGACGGTGGTCGGTACGGAGCGCGTGGGCCTTCGCCACCGCTTCGATGGACGTGGTTCCGGTCCAGGCCAATGCGTCGAATTCGCAGCGCACGTGTCCATTTCCCACGACCTCCACCCGAGCAGCCTGCGGCTCGACGCCCAGCCCATCGAAGGGCCGGTCCAATCGGACCTCGAACCCGGAGGCGAGGATCCGGGGACGGCGCTCGGGGTCGAAGACCGGAACGCAGCGATTGTGTTCCACCCGCTTCGTTCGATGCCCCAAGAGGTCGATGGCATCGCAGACGTCGTCCCGGCCGCGCTGCTCCCCCGGCTCGGACCGAGAACAGGCTGCCGTCGCGAACACCCAAGCCGCCAACAGCAAGGAACGAAGCGGCTCGGGCCTACACATCGATCCGGTCGAGGGGCTCCGTCCTGTAGTTCAGGCCGTATTGGCCCGTCACCGGGTCGGGGCCAAAATACCAATAGCCGACCTCGTATTCGTAGTCGGTGGGCCCGTTGCCACCGATGTTCTCCAGATGGACGAGCGCCGTCTGGTTGCGATCCCACCACGGGGCGGGCGTTTCCGGAATGAGGGCCTCTTCGAAGGCGGCGCCCGACCCCTGGACGCGATAGAGGAGCATGGGCTCCAACGGCTCGTTCTGGCCGGGCACCACATTGGTGAACTCGGTGAGCACTTCGACCGAATCGATCACCTGTGGCCTCACGAACACACGACAGATTTCGCAAGTGGGGAAACTCATGGTGGATGGACCTCTCGAACGCTAGGAGCTCTGTGACGATGGCGGGTTCTGCTTTCCATATCTTTCCAAAAGCTCGCCGGGTCGTCGGGGGATGTGAACGATTCTGCCGAACTCCGCCGCCGGGACGGAGTGGATGGGTATTCGCTGCCAGTACGGGCAGGAGTTCCAGTAGTAGGTCAGCGCCATGATCACGGTTTCGCGGTCGATGTCGGGATACGGTGTATTTGCGAAATGGTCGCCATTTTGCCGGATCACGCTTCGAGCATTCAGGTCGAACTCGAAGGCGGTGGTCTGGTTCCACCAGCGCGCAGGCGTCACCGGAAGGTCCAACAGGTCGATGAAGTTTCTTCGATCGATCGTATCGTCCGGTTCTGCGGGATCTGCCGTTTGCTTGGTGGGCTCGAAAAGCCAGATCTGAGGACGGGCGGGGGGCTTTCGCGGGTCGACCTGCCGAAGCCGGGCCCAAATCCGCAGCTTCTTCTTGTCGTTTTCGTTCACCACGCAGAGCAGGGTGCCGGGTACGGGAGGACGGGTGCTCATCGCAGAACCTCAGGCTTCATTCCGGAGGGCGACCAGATGAGAGCGGCCCTGATAGAAGAATGACAGAGAAAAGTGGGCCTGCCGCTTGTCCAGCGAGTGGTCCTCATAATTGAACTCGAATCCTTCGGGGTTTCGGTACCATTTGATGCCGTCTCGTATGAATGGAATCTCGAACATACCGACGAGCTGTTGCTTGTCCTTGTAGGTGACCCAGAGCTGCGGGTTCGCGGGCTCGAGGCGCAGCGATGGGCCGGCGTGGGCGTACGGACGCCACCGGCGGCTCTCGCGGACGGGCTTACCGGTACCCCGATCGACGCGTTGAACCTGTTCCTGAATGACCACCTGAGCGGGATCCGGGTGGTCGAAGAGGGTGACAGCCTTGAGCAGGTTTCGGCTGCTCGCCGTGTAGACCCTCAGGTCGATCATTCGACCGATGGGAAACGGGTGATTCGCGGGAACGGAGACGCCAGGCGACAATCCGAACAGCTTGCGTTCGACGGCGCGCTTTCCTTCGGGCTTCGAGGGCATGCAGCAACTGCTTTTGCTGCCGTCCGAACTGCCGGGCTTGGTCATGCCATCTGTCAGAACTGAAAAAACAGTGTCTTGTCAAATGCACAGGTTGCGCACTCCCGCCTGATGGTGTGACACACCGGAGGCGCGCAGTGACATCTGCGAGGCGAGGGTGACCGGCGAAGCACCGGTGAGGCGTGCAGATGGACGACCGGGCGCAAGGCGCAGGGCGGGTGCGGACGCAGCGCCCGCCCCGAACCGTCACGTCCCGGGCGATGGCGATACGCATGTCCGGCCATCGATGGTGCGCAGTGATCCCGAAATCTCGGCGTGCCGGACTCGACTGTTCTTTGTCGTGCATGACAGCTCGTCAGTTCAGCTGGCCCCCCTCGCGACGCACCGTCTGCGTGAAAGCGCGAACCTGTTCCATCTCGTGCGGATGGATCGCCGGCATGGGAGCGGATCGGAGTTCCTCGCGCGTAGACCAGCCTCTGGCAAGATCCTGCTCCGACGCCGAGTGGTCGGGCGTTCTCGCAACGGTTCAGCTGACACTCTGACCGGTCAGGGCCCCGTGCTGCTCGACGAAGCCGACGAGGGTTCGACTCACAGACCCGATGGGCGCTAAATGGGGTCCGCCATGCTTCGCCAACGCTTCGACTTCACCAACGACGAAGGACAGACGCTCTCCGGGAGGCTGGAAGAGCCCTACGAGGACGTGCGGGGGCACGTCCTGTTCGCGCACTGCTTCACCTGTTCCAAGGATGTCGCGGCGGCGACGCGGATCAGCCGCGCGCTGGTCGACCACGGGTTCGGGGTGCTGCGGTTCGACTTCACGGGGCTCGGCAACTCTGAGGGAGACTTCGGCAACACGAACTTCAGCTCGAACGTCCAGGACCTCGACGCGGCCATCCGCGCCCTCGAGGCGGCCGGCAAATCGCCCCAGGTGCTGGTGGGGCACAGCCTCGGAGGCGCGGCCGTCCTCGCCACGGCCGGCCGACACGGTGCGGTGAAGGCAGTGGTGACCGTCGCGGCTCCGAGCGACCCCGGGCATGTGGTGCATCTGTTCGAGTCACACCGCGAGCAGATCGAGCGCGACGGCGAAGCCGAAGTCACGCTGGCGGGTCGAAAGTTCCGCATCGCGAAGCAGTTCATCGACGACGTCGCGGAACAGGCGCTCACCGAGAAGGTGCGGCGAATGGAGAAGTCGCTCCTGATCATGCATGGGCCGCGGGACGAGCTCGTCTCCATCGAGCACGCCCGCACCATCTTCGAGGCGGCGCGGCACCCAAAGAGCTTCGTCAGCCTGGATGACGCCGACCACCTGCTCACGCGGTCCCGCGACTCTCGATACGCCGCGCAGGTCATCGCGGCCTGGGCCGATCGCTACCTGCCCGAGCCCACCGAGGAGCGGGAACCGACCTCGGAACAGGTCCGCGTCACGTCGCTGCCAAAGCTGGCCCAGCGCCTCGAGGCTCGGCACCACGTGGTCCGCAGCGACGAGCCGAAGAAGCTCGGGGGGGATGACACCGGCGTGACCCCTTACGAGCTGCTCCTCGGCGCGCTCGGGAGCTGCACGTCGATGACCCTCCGCATGTACGCGGCCCGCAAGCAGTGGCCGCTCGACCGGGTCGAGGTCGAGCTCCGGCACGATCGCGTTCACGGCAAAGACGCGCCCGAGGCGGGCTCCGACGCGCCCAAGCGGGCGGAACGGCTCACGCGAAAGATCCGACTCGAAGGCGCTCTCGACAGTGAGCAAAGAGCGCGCCTCATGGAGATCGCGGACCGCTGCCCGGTGCATCGGACGCTCGAGGCTTGCCCCGAGATTTCGACGGAAGAGGTGGCGGGGGTGCGGCCGCGATGACCCGGTAGAGCTTGCGTACGAATCGCACCTATCTGATCCACTCGATGAGCGAGCTTGCACACGAAAGCGCCCGAGCCCGGCTCGAGCCATGACCCGGCGATGCCGCCGAGCCGCACCCCAGCGGGCAAAGGGCAATGGCCCGGCGGGCGTCGAAGATGATGCGCGCGCTTGAACGATGCGCGCGCTTGCGCGCACCGGGCCGGCGGGGCTAATCCCAGCGTAACGGGTCTGGAGTCAAACATGCACAGCGGGTCGATCGAACGTTTCCAGCATCACCACGCCTTCGGTACGGACCGAAGGTCGTCCGGTGAGGTCCGAACGTGGTGGGTGATCGGACTCACTACCCTGGTCATGGTCGTGGAGATCGCCGCAGGGGTGCTGTTTGGGTCGATGGCGCTATTGGCCGACGGCTGGCACATGGGGACGCACGCGGCAGCCCTCGGGGTGACGGTCTTCGCCTACGGCTACGCTCGCCGCCACGCCCACGACCGCCGGTTCAGTTTCGGTACGGGAAAGGTTGGAGCCCTCGGGGGATTCGCGAGCGCCGTGGGGCTCGCGGTCGTGGCTCTGCTCGTTTTCGGCGAAAGCCTCGACCGGCTGGCACGGCCGGTTGCGATTCGGTTTGACGAAGCGATCGCGGTGGCGGGCGTCGGTCTTCTCGTCAACTTGGGCTGCGCGTTCCTCTTGCGCGAAGATCATGAGGCCACCCATGCGGGACACCATGGAGAGGGCAACGACCATCGTCATCACGATCACAACCTTCGCGCTGCATACCTGCACGTACTTGCCGATGCCTTGACTTCTCTTCTCGCCATCGCGGCGCTGACGACGGGAAAGTATCTCGGCTGGACCTGGATGGACCCCCTCATGGGTGTGGTGGGCTCGGTGGTCATCGCGCGGTGGTCTTTCGGGCTCCTGCGAGACACGAGCCGAGTGCTTCTGGACGCAGAAGTTGGCGAAGACCGGCGAGCCGCCATCCAGGCCGCCATCGAGGAGGATGCCGACAACCGGATCACCGACCTCCACCTGTGGCGAGTCGGCCCCCGACACTTGGCCGCCATCGTGGCTGTCGTCACCCATCGCCCCCGTCCCCCCGAACACTACAAGCACCTGCTCCAGGACCACGACGACCTGGTGCACGTCACCGTCGAAGTGCAGGAGTGCCCGAGTGCGTCTCGACCACCGTCAGGATCGTCGTGAGCGCTCGTGACGTCCTCGACCGGGTCGAGTCCGCCCGATGACATCACACCATGCAGCAGTGATCGCGTTGCTGTCCGAGCTGATCGTCCCATCGGCTGCGTTTCAACCGCCGGAGCCGTCTGTCCCGCTCCAGTCTCTGACCTCCGAGCGCATGGAAACCGCGGCCGGTCCAAGGGCCGCGCAGCGGGGCGTGTTGCGCGCGCCGCTGTTCCACGACGCGCCCGAGCGCGGGTCTGTACAGCTTCCCTTCCTGCGGTTTTCGACCGAGGCCGACTCGCCCGGGCCGCCGGTCTTCCTCCTGGCGGGTGGACCGGGAAGCACTTACCGTGATGACCTCGAACAACGAGACTTCCTGCGGTGGCTGGACGGCTTCCTCGAATTCGCCGACGTGGTGATGCTCGAGCAGCGAGGCAGCCGGACCACGCCGGCTTCGCTCGACTGTGCGGTCCGGCTGGACATCGAGCCCGCGGACCCGATCACGCCGGAGGCGTACCGGGCGTTGCTGGCCGGTGAAGTGTCCGAGTGCGCGGAACGGTATCGGCGGAACGGCGTGCCCCTGGAAGCCTTCACGATCGTCGAGATGGCGAAGGACTTTCACCTGTTGCGCGAAGCGCTCGGCTACGGGCGGATGAATCTGGTCGGCGGCAGCTTCGGTTCGCAACTCGGATTCGCCATCATTCGCGCCGACGAAACCGGCGTACACCGAGCCATCTTCTACGGAGTGGAAGGGCCTGGCAACACGCTCGATCGGCCGGAATTCGTCGACCACCACGTCGATCGCGTTGCCCGAGCCCTGGACGACAGCTGGCAGTTTCGACTCGTGGCCGGCGACCTTCGCAACGCCCTCGAGCGATGGATCGCAAGGCTCGAGGCCGATCCGTTGCGCGGAAGCGTGAAAACCGACACCGGTGAACGAGCCGTCACGGTCGGCGCCTTCGATCTGAAGCTGATGTTGTGGTCGAAGGAGGGCATGAAAGGCTACCGAGAGCCCATCGCACGCGTGGGACGACTCCTGGCCGCCCTGCGTCTCGGTTTCGACCACCATCTTCTCGAAGCCAAGGTCGATCTGGTCGAGGGGATATCGGGCCCGCAGGGATCGGTTCTCGATCTCATGACGTTTCTCGTCGACTGCAGTTCAGTGCCAGCGGCACGGCATCGCTTCCCGGAGCCGGACCCTTCCCATCTGTTCGGTCCCGACATCGTCGATGGCGCGCTTCGGGCGACCTGCGGGGCACTGGACCTCCCGGTCATCCCTGCGGCCGATCGGGCGCTCCCGGAGGCCGAGACTCCCATCGTTTTGGTGTCGGGCGGCCTCGACGGTTTCACGCCGCCGGAATACGCGCAGGCGGCTGCGCGCCGGCTGCCGAACGCGCATCTGATCAACGTGCCTGCCGGAGACCATGACGGGTGGTCCGCCCTCGACAGTGATCCGGCCCTTTTCGAAGCGGCGCTGGCCTTTCTCGAGGGTCGCCGTCCCGCGGGGCAGCTGCCGTCACGGATCGATCTGCCTGCGATCAGGGTCCGGCTGGTTCCGAACTGGCTTATCGTGCTGTGTGTCGCGATCAGCGCCGCCCTGGTCGGGGGCATCTACAGACGCCCGAATCGACGGACGAAGTCCCGTCCGTCCTGATCGCTCGGGGTGGCTCCCCATCGACCGCTGCCTCGAGACACGGCGATTTCGGGGCCCTTCAGGCCGCGGAGGCCAGCAGACGAAAGACGTTTGGGTGGGGGGCGGCTACCAGGAGTTCACGCTGTTCTGCAGGACCTGCTCGAGGCTCGGCTTGGTGCCTCCGGCGTCTTCGAGGCTTCGGGTGGCTTGCCGCCCCTCGGCCCGGAAACGGTCGAGGGCGGGGCCGGCGCCGCTCAGCTGGCCGAGGACCTGCCGCTGCATGCTTTCGAGCTCCGCGTCGCTGACTCCGGAGCCTACCACCCGCCCCTGGATGCCTTCGTCGGTTCCGATGTTGTTGGCGGTGCCGACCACCGCGCCCGATACCCGATCTCCGTCCGAGTTCTCCGCGTGGTTGTTCCGCCCTTGGAAGTCCACCACCGAAACCGGGAAGCCGCCGGCACCGATCTCGTAGACGTCGTTTCCGGGGGATCCGGGGAAAACCACGCCCCGGGCTTGGGCGTCTTCCAGGGCTTCATTGAACACCACCTCTTCCCGGTCGACATCGAGCACCACCGCCCGAGGTCCGGCCTGGCTGGGCATGGTCGTGGTGTAGAAGTGATCGTGTCCGGGAGTTCCAGGCACTTTGAAGGGCTTGCCGATCTCCGTCATGCATCCAGTATCGGAGGCGCCGCGCCCGAGTTGTGCGCAATCCGAGTCTCTTTTCCCGAATGGGGAAGGCGCGGCCACCCAAAGGAGCCAGCGGGGTCACGAGCGGGTCGGCTCGGGGCTCCCCTGCGGGGACCCGGCGGCCCAGGGACACCCTGCCTCGGTCCAGCGCAGCCATGGCGCGGCTGGCCCCAGCCACTCGGGAACCCGGTGGCCCCGATCCGAGAACCCGAGGCCACGTCGATGCAGCGGCGAGGGGCCGGTTTCACGGCCTCCTCGGATCAGCCATGGGGCCCCTGCAGCCGGACGTGGGTGCCCTCTCCCGGTCGAGACTCGAGGCGGAGGTCGAACCCTGCGCGCTCCGCCAAGCGGCGGCTGATGCCGAGCCCCAGCCCGCGTCCGTGGCGGCGGGCCTCGACCTCCTCGAACCCGGGACCGTCGTCCAGGATCTCCAGCTGAAAGTTCCCTTCGCCCCGGCGCAGAATGACGGCCACGTGTCCTCCCGGCCTCCCGTGAAGCACGGCGTTGTCGACCAAATTGGCTACGAGCCGCTCAGCAGCCACGGCGTCGAGGCCGTCGACGAAAAGCGCTTCGTCCGGCACGGCATGCTCGAACGCCACTTGTCGATGGGCCGCCAAGATACGCTCCCGGGCGCTCACCGCTTCCACCACGGCCCGCAGGTCACACCTGCCGTGGGGCCCGGCCTCGTCCTGGGCGAGTACCGCGACCATGCGGAGGTTTTCGACGAGTCCCGAAAGATACACACAATCGTCCAGGGCCGTGCCCAATCGCTGCCAAAGTGGACCCGTCGAGTCGTTGCGCAGCTGCTCCAAGTTGAGCTGCAGCGCCGAAAGGGGCGTCTTGAGGTCGTGGGCGATGGTGTCCAGTTGCGACTCCAATCGCGTGGCTCGGGCCTCCAGCCGCTCTCGGTCGGACCGAACCTGGGCGCTCGCACGGTCCAGGGTCACCGCCAGCAGGTCGAACGGGTCCCGAGCGGTCCCGACCGGGGGGCCCTGTCCCGCAAGTCCAGCCGCCCCCGCAGCAAGCTCATGGATGCGAGAGCGAAGCGGCCAGACCACCAGCCCCAGACCGAGGAGCGTGGCTGCGGCCGCCATGGCGGCGACCGGCCACCACAGGTGTTGTCTCACTGCCGAGCTCAGTTCGGTGTGTTTCCAGCGGACCTGAAGCCAAGCGCAGGTCGGATTGCGCGTGCGCACGACGACCACGCCGGGGCGGCCGCCCCGGCGAGGCCGGGCCCACGTTCCACCCGGACGAAGATCCGGCATCCTAACCAAGCTCGGGGCGCCGGGAAAGTGCGGCGTGCCATCCGCCTCGTAGGCATACGCCCAGGCGCTTTCGGTGACCGCCTCGCGCCATCGCTGCGGAGCCGACGCACACCGAGCCATCGCCTCCTCCGACAGTTGCGTCTGCAGCCGATCTTCCACGACGCTCGAAATGGCCCTTCGGATCCCGACCGTCGCGGCGACACTGCCGAGAGCCACGCAGCAAAGCACCACCCCCAGGACGCGAACCTCGAGCCGCGCAAAAACCGTCACGGACGCTCCGGATCGAAGCAGTACCCGATGCCCCAGACAGTTTGGAGGCAAGCGGCGTGGGCTCCCAACTTTCGTCGAAGTCGGGCCACGTGGCTGTCCAACGTCCTCCCATCGCCCTCGTCCCCCAAAACCGCCGCGGCCAGGTCCTCTCGAGTGACCGCTCTTCCTCGTCGTTCGACCAGATGGAAGAAGAGCATCCTCTCGGTTCGGGTGAGCGGTACGGTGCGCTCGCCACATCGTACGGTGCGCCCCTCGGGGTCGACCTCGAGTTCTCCCCAGCTCCACGTTCTCGGATGGCCGTTGCTCACCCGTTGTTGGATGCGCGCCACCAACTCTGCCACGAAGAAGGGTTTGGGAATGTAGTCGTCGGCACCACTGGCGAAGCTCTGGAGCCGCGCATCCAGGTGCGTCCGAGCCGTCACCACGATCGAGCGGCAGCCATGGTCGCGAAAACGGCGGATGAGTTGAAGCCCATCTCCATCCGGAAGCCCAAGATCGAGGACCACGCAATGAGGCTCGAAACGCTCGAGTCGATCTCGCGCCTCGGAGGCAGTGCATACCAATTCGATTTCGAAGCCGGCGGCTCGAAGGCCGCGGACGGTGTGGCTCGCGACGCCCGGGTCGTCTTCGACCAACAGCACCCGTGTCGGTCCGGCCATCAGCCTCATCCTGCCAAATCGTGCCGGTTCTGGGAGAACGAATCGTCGCATCGTCAGAAAGCTGCAAGATTTGGTCGGTATCCCCACGCCATGACCCCTGTTCGAGTCCAACTCCTGCTTGCATGCTTCACGTTCGGAGCCGCATCCGGATGCGCCGCCGATTCCGGTCCGGCCGGGAACGCTGCGGGAGGCGCCGATTCGGGAAGCTCGGATCTTCCCGTGGATGCGACAGACGGTGGGAGGCCGACCGCAGACCTGGGCAGTCCCGAAGATGGTGGGGCAAAGGATGCGGGTCGCGCCGATACAGGTACCACCGAGCCGCCGTTCGAGGTCGCATTCTTCGATGCCGACGAGGTCGACCCGGAGCGGCAACGCGAGGTTGGTGCTCGAATCTTCTACCCAGTAGAAAGTACGGGGATCCACCATGTCGTAGCCGTGAGCCATGGAGGTCTCGGCGCGGACAACGCCGAAGTTCTTTTCGACCACTTGGGCTTGGGGCTCGCATCCCGGGGGTTCGTGGTGGTTTTGGTCGGCCATCGTCGATCAGACGACCGAGACCAGCACCGACGAGACAGGCCTCGAGACGTCATCTTTCTGCTGGACCGACTCGAAGCCGACGCCATTGCATTCCCCGGTGATTTTGGTGGAACGATCCAATTGGACCGAGTGGGCATGACCGGTCATTCGGCGGGTGCATTCACGACGCAGGCCTTGGCGGGAGCCGCCTATCCCTACCCCACTGCGACGGACCCTCGGATCGCCGCCATCGCCCCCATTTCGGTACAGGGCGTGGGAGACTTCTTCGAAGCCTTCGACAGAGGTCCAAACGACTCGACCTGGCGGAGCGTCACGGTTCCCGTCTTCGTCTTGCTGGGCAGCGAAGAGCTGTCGACGAACGGCCTCGGCCGCTTCATCGAGACCGATTGGCGCCTTCAGGCTTTCTCACGCTATCCAGACTCCGTAGACCGCATTCAAGTGATCATCGAGGGTCAGGATCACCTGCAAATGGGAGCCATGGGGTCCGAAGACGTGGAGACCTACGTCGCTCGAAACATCGCGGCATTCTTTGACGTCTACCTTCGGAGCGGCTCTACCGACCCGTGCGACGTGGGTACGCTTCAGCCGCCGGAACCGGGAGTTGCGGAACTTCGTCGCAAACCCGCGGAGTCCTCTTCCAGACTGACCAGGTGCGAATGACTGTGCGTCACGGCATCCCAAAGCTTCCGGGGATTGACCTGCCCGAGAGCAGTTCGTTCATCCTACATCGTGGCTCGAGGGAGCCGAAGGCCATGACGAGATCCGCGTCGCTCGAGATCCGTCAGTGCGCCTGAGGCATCGATTCATACATCGAAAGCTCGAGGAGATTGCCGTCGGGGTCCCGGAGGTATACCGACTCCATCGCTCCGAGTGCGCCGGTCCTTCTGACCGGCCCCAACTCGATCCTGACCCCTTTGTCCTCGAGATCAGCGACGAGCTCTTCCGTCGTTCCGGTGACGATGAGGCAGAGGTCCGCG
>DAPKRQ010000149.1:0-6824 GCA_031800475.1 Myxococcales bacterium LLY-WYZ-16_1 | reverse complement strand
CCGAGACGCTGTACACCGGAGATCGGGTCGTGGAGCCCGACGGTCGGGCCCACCCGCTCGAGCCCTGGCCCGGGCTCGGGACCGCCACCTTGGTGAGCACCCCGCAGATCGTGCCGTCGGCTGGGGCCAAAGCCGCGCTGTGGACGGCCTGCGGGCGCCCGGAACCGGCCTTGGTGGACCTGGAGAGCGCCGCCTTCGCCCGGGTGGCTCACGGGCGGGGGTTGCGCATCTCGGTGGTTCGATGGGTCAGCGATGGCCCCGAACAGACGCTCCCGGCCGTGCTCGAACGGGCGAGTCGGCCGGACGGTTCCATATCGCCCCTCGGTGTGGCCTTGCGCGCGGCGGTGCATCCGAACCAATGGGCCGCGCTCGCCCGCTTGGAGCGGGGCCTTCGGCGGGGGGCCCAGGCCTTGTCCGACGCCACCGCGCCCGCCTTGAAAACCGCGGCCCGGGCCCGGGCGGCTCAGCCGGCCTCGGAATCGACCCACAGGGGCTGACCGACCGCCTCGGACAGCTCGGCAACCGCCATGTTGAAGTCGAAGATCGCCTGGTAGTACTCGCCCAGGGTCCGGGCATACAGCCCGTACGCTTCGAGGATCTCGCGCCCTTCGCCGATGCCGAGGCGAAAGTTCGCCGCGGTGGTGAACGACAGGGCCCGGCCGGTTTTTCGGGCGGTGCGGGCTACGGACAAGGAGGCCTCCGCTTCCTCGTACCGGGCGAAGGCTCGGCGAACCTCGAGCGGCAGTCCGGTGCGGGCCCGCTCCAGCCGAGCGGCTTGCTCTGCGGCCCGGGCCTCGGCGGCCTGGATGTCGGCGAGCTGGGTCGCCACGTCGAGCTTCCAGCGCAGCCCGAAAAAGGGTCCGCCGCGGATCAGGTTGTCTTCGTCCCACAAAAACGGATTGTCGATGTCGGCCCGGGATTCGGCCCAGTTGGCTTCGAACCGCACGCTCAAGAACACGTCGGGCCACAGCTGACTCTTCGCCACGGCGACCGCGCCCTCCCGAGCCCGAAGGCCTGCTTCCGCCGCATCCAGGGCCGCCGAGCTTTGCGCCACGGCGGTGAGCGCCTCCACCCCGGCCAGGTCCCGGACCTGGACCGGCCGGATGCGGTCCTCCGCCGGGACCACCGGGGCGTCCAGATCCCGTCCCAGGGCCCGCCGGAACGCCCAAAGGGCTTCCTTTCGCCGGCGGCGAAGCTCCAAGACCCGGCGGTCCAACCCCGCGCGGGCCACCCGCAGCTTCAACAGATCAGCCTGGGTGACGCCCCCATCCCCCGAGTCCAACCGAGCTTCGGCCTGCGCGGCCGCTTCGCCGAAGTTGTCGGCCACCTCGGCGAAGGTTTCGGTCAGCTCGGCCGCCAGCTGATAGCCAAAGAAGGTGCGGGCGGTCTGGAGGCGGATCTCGCTTTCGCGGCGACGCAGCTCCTGGCGCTCCGCGTCGATCCCGGCAGCCGCTGCTTCCTTGCCCCTTCGGATCTTTCCGAAGGTGTACAGCGGTTGGTCGATACGAACCGTGTTCCGGACGAACGGGCCCAGGTCGTCGACCAGGTCGTTCTGACTGTCGGGGGAACACAGGGGCGCCAGGGCATCCGGAAGACCGTCGGGTACGCTGCCCACGTCCGCGCCGTTTCGCACCCCAAAGACCGTGCGGATCTCGCCCCGGGGAAAGGCCCCGGCCCGGGCCCGCCGAAGCCGCGCGCGGGCCAGGTCGACCCGCGCCCGCTGCGGCCCCAGGTCGGGGTGGGCGGCTTCGGCCCGGCGAAGGGCTTCGGACAGGGCAACCCGCTCCACCCTTTCCGGGGCCGCGGCCATCAACAGGGGCGTGAGGGCGATCGGCGCCAGGCGCCGGTAGACACCGGGAAGGCAACGCCGGCATGGGGGGTTTTGGGCGAGCATGAGCGGTACGGCGAACATGATGGTTCTCGTGGGCCTGGCGGTGGCCGCCCCGTCCACCGAGGCCGGGGAGCCTCCCGCCGAGGTCGTTCGCGGCCTGATCGACACCCTGAGGCGCTTCGAGACCGACGGCACTGCCATACCGCAGGCCGAGCGAC
Source organism: Myxococcales bacterium LLY-WYZ-16_1 (assembly GCA_031800475.1). Lineage (GTDB taxonomy): Bacteria > Myxococcota > Kuafuiibacteriia > Kuafuiibacteriales > Kuafuiibacteriaceae > Kuafuiihalomonas > Kuafuiihalomonas phototrophica. Next base: position 4,775 of record DAPKRQ010000149.1, on the reverse strand, counting down.
GCAGCATCGTCCAAGCCGCACACGCGCGGCTCGACTTCGAGAAGCTCGCGCGGGAGGGGCTTCGGGATGCCTGGACCGGGCTCCCCCCACAGAAGCGCAGCGCGTTCGTGAACCTGCTCGAGCGGGTCTTCGCAGAGGTGGCATACCCTCAATCGGCCAAGTTCTTCGGCACGCTGAAGCTGGAGTTCGGCGAGGTGCGGGGTCGCGGAGAGCAACGGGTGGTGCCGGTGGCCGTTTCACATCCCGACGAAGGGCTGGTGGACCTGGAGTTCTTCGTCGGAAAGTCGGGAGGTCGCTGGAAAGTGCAAGACCTGAGCCTGGACGGCATCAGCTTGGGCCGCGACATTCGCAGCCAGATGTATGCCATCGTTTCGAAAGACGGCTACGGCGAGTTGGTCCGGCGCATGAAAGAAAAGCTCGAAGAGCAGGACAGCTGACGCTTCGGGCGATCCTCAGCGCCGTCGCTCGAAACGCATCCACTGAAGCACCGCAGGCAACACGAGCAGCGCGGCCGCCGCGCTGGCCGCCACCCCCACCGCCAGCAAGATCCCCAAAGACCGAATGCCCCGGTGCTGAGCCACCGCCAGGGACCCGAAGCCGACCATGGTGGTCAAGCTCGACAAAACAACGGCTCGACCGGTGGAGCCCCGGGCGAGCTCGAGTCCGACCTGCCCGTCCTCCCGAAACCGGTGGACCAGGTGGACGCCGATGTCGATGCCGATGCCGATCATCAAAGGCAGGATGATCAGGTTCGCCAGATTGAACTTCAGCCCAGCGATGGCCATGAGCCCGAGGGTCCATCCTGCACCCAAAACGAGCGGAACCAGGGCCGAGGCCACGTCCCGGAGTCGTCGCAAGTCGAAGGCCAACACGAGCAAGACGAGCCCCAAGGAGAGCAGACCGCCCTGGATGTAGCCCCGCAACATCAGGCGAGAGGCTTCGTAGCTTTGCACCGGAATCCCCGTGACCTCTGGATCCACGCTCCGCAGGGCCTTTACGAACCGTGCCTTTGCCTCGTCTTCCCAGACGTTCTCGGCGGGGTGAATGCGCAGGAGCAGGCTGCCGTCCCGGCCGATCAACCGCCGCCGGACGGGCTCGGGCAGATCGTCGAAGGACAGGGGCCGGGGTTCGGTCTCGCGTCGCAGCCGGTGAAGCCGGTCGACCAAGGCCTCGGCGACCCGGGTTTGATACGCCCGGAGCGGCTTCGGGTCCGGTCCAGAGGAGAGAGCCTCGTGGATGTCGTTCAGCCGGGTCCGGACTTCGGTCAGGGCCTCTTGGGTGGGCCGGGTGTCCTCATCCCAGCGGTCTTCCCGTTCGGGGCGGAGCTTGAAGCGCAGTTTGTCCACCCGGCGCCTCAATCCCTCGACCGACAGCCCGAGTTCTTCGGGCGGCGGAGCCCGATCCGGATCGGGGATCAGGGGAAGCAGACTTCGGGCGGCCTCGGTTCGCGCCGCCACGTCCTCGGGAAAGAGGCGGGCCACAGACTCCACCGCCGAGACCTCCTCGAGTTCCGTGAATTGGCGCTGCAGAGACCGGGCCTGCTGCAGATCGGCGGCCCGAGTCACGGCGAACGCGCTCCCGCGGGCTCCGACCAGTTCCAGTTCCAGGTCGACCGCCTCGGTGCCCTCCGCTTGAAGCCGCAACAGATTCCCGTCGAAACCCACTTCGGTACCCGCCCCGAAACCCACGAGAGCCGCGAACACCCCGGCGCTCACCCACGCAGCGGGATGACCGAGTGTTGCATTCGGGCGAGGAGGCTCGACCCGAGGCTCCCGTCCCCGGCCGCCGAATCGGCCCAGGAGCGCCGGCAACACGCACGTCTGGGCCACCAGGCACAACAGCACCCCCATGCCCGCGATGATTCCGAGCTCCGCCAGCCCCAAAAAATCCGAGAAGCCGAGGCCGAAGAAGGCCAAGGACGTGGTGAGGGCTGCAGCCAAGTTGCCCGGCGCGCTCCGCTCCACGGCCCATTCGGCCGCCGGACCCGCGTCCAGGCCCATGGCCCGCGCCTCTTCGAAACGGGCCACCACGTGGATTCCAAAATCGATGCCCAGACCGACCAGGATCGAGGTGAAAGCCACCGAAAGCACCGTGAGATGCCCGACCACCACGGTGAGTGCCCCCGCTGCCCAGGCGATGCCGATCAGCAGCGCGACCACCGCCAAGAGGGGGTGGCGCGCCCGACCGAACCCGGCCATGAACACCACCGAAACCCCCAACAAGGCCAAGATCCCCGCCCACCGGGTGTCCCGCACCGTGGAACGCATCTCGGCCACGTTGATGGCCCGCTGCCCCGTGACGCCGGCGCGCACTTCGGGAAACCGGGTTTGCAGGGCATCGAGGTGGGCTTTCAATCCGTCCACCGAGCGGCCGTCGGACACGGCGTGGTTGCCTTCGGTGGTCGGTGCGACCGACGCCAGCAACAGCTCACCGTCCCGAAGGCTCAGGTAGCCCCGATCCGCCGACACCAGCCACTCGGACCACGGGTCGATGTCCGAAGCCTCGCCCCGCTGTAGGGTCTGCTGGATCCCGGTCGACAAAGCGATCAGGAAGTCCAGGTCGACCGGGTCGCTTTCGGCCTCGTCCGACTCCTCCTCGTCGTCCGAAAACAGTCCGCCGACCACGCTCGAAACCAGGGCCCGGCTCACCTCTCGGTCAACGAAGGCCAAAATCGCTTCGAGCGAAGGATGGTCGACCAGCGCCGCCAGACTCTCCCGACGCCGCGCGAGCGTGCGCCGAAGCTCCGAGAGCGACTCGGGCTCCATCAAAAGGAGCTGGCTGCCCCGGAACGCGTCCGGATCGACCCGGCCCCAAGCGGAGGCAACCCGCGGGTCTTGCTCGAGCCGCTCGACCAAGGCATCGATGAAGGCCTGCCGCTGCGAAAGATCGCCGCCTCTCACCACCACCAGGAAGTCGCGCGTTCCCCCAAAATCCCGGCGGTACGCTTCGAATCGGTCGTTCCATTCTCGACCAGGCCGGATCAGGGCATTTCGGTCCGCTTCCAGTTCGAGATGGGCTCCCGTCCACGCCAGACTCGCCACGGCCAACAGCGACGCCAGACCGAGCACTCGGTACGGGGCCGAGACCGCGGCCGCAGCCGCCCGCCGGGCGAGTTCGGCTACCCTCATGGATCCTGGATCTGCCTCAACAGGCGGACGGCGTGGGCTTTCGACCGACGCTGCTCGGCTTCACCGTGGTCCGACAGTGCGTCCGGGCTGGAGGCGGCCTCCCGCAGCAGCCGGCGGGCCACGTCATCGCTGCGCCCGGTCTTCAAGAGCACCTCGGCCAGGGTCACCCGGTTTCCCGCATACGCGGGGGCCAGGTGGAGGGCCCGCATGGCGTGCTTCACCGCCCCCTGCCGGGAGCCACCCATGAAAGCCGGTGATTTCAGCCGATAGCGCGCCAAGACCCGATGGGGCCCCGCGTGGAACAGGCGGGGAGAGCGGTGGGTCAAAGCCACCAGCACGTCCTCGAAGTCTCGCGCGGCGGTGGCTCGCTTGAAGAGCGCGAGATCGGCGATGGTCCTGCCGAACGCGAGGGTCGTCCAGAAGACCACTTCATCGAGGTCGGAAGGGATCTGCTCGATGCTCGCACGAAGGTCGTGGAAGTCGTCGAAGACGCGGTGAGAGGTGGACTGCAGAAATGCCAGACCGATGCGCACCGAGTCGTCGTGGCCGTCCCGTCGCTGCTGCAGGTCGGCTTCGACCCAGTGGTGTCGGGCACGAAGGAGCGCCTGCGCGACCGACGGATCCGACGGCTCCTCGGAGAGCAGGCGGGTCAACATCCGAACGGCCCGGCGGTTTCCGTCCGGGCTGCCTCGGAGGGACAGGGCTTGGCTCACCTCCGCAGGGACCCGGTCCTGAGCGAGGGCGCTGCCGAATGCGCCAATCCAGACCACCATGGCGATGGCCGCCTGCCTCGAGATCGGGTGCGCCACGGCCCGGAAGGTGCCCAGGCAGCGGCAGGAGGACAACCGAGAGACGGCGGACTGCGACATTCGGACCTCTCGGTCGAACGGGGCTGCGGTCCGCGCGACCGACCGAAAGTCGAACGTCACTTGATCCCCGGGGAGAGGCGGGTGGCAATCCGAAGGATTTGGTGGCGCACGACGACACGGACATCTCCCCATCGGTGCGGAACGCCATGGCTCGGGTTCCCCGGGCGGAGTTCATCCCCCAACGCTACCGGTGGGAGGCCGATGCGGATCGGCCGGTGCCGATCGGCGAAGGACAGACCATCAGTCAGCCCCGCATCGTGGCGACCATGACCGAGCTGGCGGGGGTCGGGCCGGGCGACCGGGTGCTGGAGATCGGAACCGGCTCCGGCTACCAGGCCGCCGTCCTGGCCGAGATGGGGGCGGAAGTCTATTCGGTGGAAGTCTTGCCCAGTCTGGCGGCCCGGGCCCGGGACGTGCTCGAGCGATTGGGTTACGGTGACCGGGTCCATCTGCGGGTGGGAGACGGGCGGAAGGGATGGCCCGAACAGGCCCCGTTTGACGCCATCGTGGTCACGGCCGCGCCCGAGCGGCTTCCAGACGAACTGCCGGAGCAGCTGGCAGACGGCGGCCGCCTGGTCATCCCGATCGGCGAATTGGACCAGATGCTCGAACTCATCGTGCGAAAGGGCGACACCTTCCAACGCAGGGCATTGCTCCCCGTCCGATTCGTGCCGCTGGTGGCCACGCGGTCTTGAGCGCCCCTCGGGCGGCGAGGCAACCGCAACCCCAATACATCCAGAGGGATTCGAACCCCCAACCCCTGGATCCGAAGTCCAGT
>DAPKRQ010000148.1:0-9319 GCA_031800475.1 Myxococcales bacterium LLY-WYZ-16_1 | reverse complement strand
CCGACCTGCCCGAGCCCGACCCGCCTGAGGCCCTTTCGCTTCCCGAACCGGCTCCGGTGCCCCCACCTTTCGCGGTCGAGCCGGCGGAGCCGGCCCGGGTTGCGGTCGGTCGCATCGCGCCCCTCACCCCCTACCGATCGTCAGATCTGGATGCCGGGCCCGATCGGGCCGAATCGGAGGACCTGCGGCCGTTGCCGCCGGTGTCGACCCTGCGGTGGCCGCCTCGCCTGGGGTTCGTCTTGGGGATCGTCCTGGCGTTCTTGCTGGGGGTGGATTGGGCGCCGATCGGCGGGTTCGATGGCCCCGTGTCCCGTTCGTCGGTGGGTCTGGACGACCTGCGCCTGACCGGGTTCGAGGTACGCCCTTACACCCTGGCCGTCGAACCCTCGTTCTGGGTGGCGACCGGGTGGGCGGAGACCCGGGCCCGACCGCACCCGGAGGGTGTGTGGGTCCGCGTCGCGGCCAAAGACCGTGCGGATCGAGAGCGGTCGGTGGGCGAGGGTCTGCTCGATGTCGCCATCCCGCCAACCACCTTGGTGAAGGGTCCGGAAGCGGTCGATCGCTTTCTGGACGGGTTGCCCCCACCCGAGGTGCCGGCTTCGGCCCGCCGTCCCTTTCAAGTGGTGCTACCCCGTGTGCCGGGGGACGACCTTCGGTTTGAAGTCGGCTTTCGCAGCGCCAACGGTGCCGGCGGAGATGAATCCGAAGAAGGTCGGTGATAGGTTCGGTGGGTGGGCTGCCCCAGCTTTCAAGAAGGCCTGATCATCGTCTCCGTGCTGGTGTTGATCTTCGGGTCGACCCGTCTGCCCCAGCTCGGCGAGGCGCTGGGCCGCTCTTTTCGTAACTTCAAGCGGGGCGTGACCGGGCAGGACGAGATCGACGTGACCGACCGAAGCCAAGTGGGGCCCGGAGACGACGGCGAAGGTCCAACCGAGCAAAAGCAGTCACGAAACGAAGACGAGAGCGAACGGGTCTGACGCGAACGAACCGAAGCGGGCTTCGCCTGTTTGCAGGGTCTCGGCCGAAGACGGCTTCGTTTTGAATCGATCCGTTCAACCTCGATCGGGTGGAACGGCGCGCCTCTTTCGACACCGGGGTTCGATCGAGCGGAACGGGACGGCGGGCGCCTTCTTCTTCGCACTCAATGGATGAGGCCGAGCTGGGTGCTCACCGTGCCCACCGGGCCGAATGCTTGCCCGTCCGCGAACATTTGCACGTCGCCCTGCACCGACCACTCGATCCCGTAAAAGCGGGCCCTGACGCCAAGGGAGAGCCGCTGGTCCACCAGATCGCCGAAGCGGACCGGGTCGAAGACGAAGTCGTTTTCTCGATCGGGGCGCAAAACCCCATCGGTCCCGCTGGCGAAGGTGCCGGGAGTCGGATCGATCACATCGGAGCGGGCCGCCGTGAAAACGATGCCCCAAGCCAAAAATGGCGAGAGCTCCGCCACGGAGGCCACCGCAAAGTCTCGGGAGACCACGAAGTCGGCGGTGAACGCGGTGAGGTCCAGATCGCGGCTGCCGAGCAGGGTGCTGACCGCGGTTCGGAGCGCAAGATCGGGAAAGTGGTCGATCCCTTCGCGAAAGGCCCAACGCAGTTCGAGGCCCGGGGCCACCATGTCGCTTTCGAGCATCCAGGTGAGCTGCGCGCCTACCTCGAACGACCACGGCAGACCCTTGCGCACGACCAGGTGCATGGCGTGGAGAAACTCGGTGGGTCGGTTCTCGGCCTGGCCCCGTTCGGTCAGTCTCCAGTGGGCCTCGTCGGAAACGAAGGAGCCGCTCCAGGCCAAGCCCGCCCGAAAGCCCGCGCGCCCCGAAGTGGCCGCCGGACTCCACAGCCGGGGCGCGAACACCTGGCCCAGCTCGGACACGAAAGCCCGAAAGGCCCGGTCGTTCGGCACGCACGGGCTGCCTTCCGGGCAGCGAAACAGGATCCCGCTGCCGTCTCCGCGGGTTCCGCCGAGGCGAATGTCCACCCCCTGGGCCTCGGCCTCGACGGGCAGCACCCAAACGGCCAGCAGGGCTGCCCAAGCTGGGCCGGGGCGAAGCACGGAGCTGTTCTGACCCGGTCCGGAGGGGCCGTCAAGCGAGCGTCCCGGCGATCCCCGGACGGTCTTGTTTGACCCCCGACGTCCCCGGGGGGAGCGTCCTGCCATGCGGGTGCTGGTGACGGGCGCCGCCGGGTTCATCGGTTCTCGGGTGTCTCAGGCGCTGTTGCGTCGGGGCGACGAGGTCATCGGCCTGGACAACTTCAACCCCTACTACGACCCGGCCATCAAACGAGCCAACGTCGAAGAGATCAAACGGGACGCGCCCGACCCGGCGCGCTTCGAAATGGTGCAGGCCGACCTGGTGTACGACCAGGGCCCGCTGAGCGCGCTCTTCAGCGAGCCCGGCCGGCGGCCCGACGTGGTGTGCCACTTGGCGGCATGGGCGGGGGTGCGACCGTCGATCCAGCGGCCCCTGCAGTATCAGTCGGTCAACGTCGAGGGGACCATGCGACTGCTGGAGATGTGCCGAAGTCACGGGGTGCGGCCCTTCGTGTTCGCTTCGAGCTCGTCGGTGTACGGCGCTCGCAAGGAGGTTCCGTTTCGAGAAACGGATCCGGTCGACGATCCGGTCAGTCCTTACGCCGCCACCAAGAAGGCGGGGGAGCTTCTGGGCTACACCTGGCACCACCTGTACGGCATGGCTTTTTGCGGACTGCGGTTCTTCACGGTGTATGGGCCCCGCCAGCGTCCGGAAATGGCGATCCACAAGTTCGCCGTGCGGATCCTGGACGACCAGCCGATTCCCCTGCACGGCGACGGCACGTCGAGCCGGGACTACACGTACATCGACGACTGCGTGGCTGGAGTGCTCGCGGCCATCGACCGGACCGTCGAGGCGTCCGACTACCGGATCTACAACCTGGGCAACTCCACTCCGACGACCCTGGCCGACCTGGTTCGCCTGTTGGAGTCGACACTGGGCAAGAAGGCCCGGATTCACCAGCTGCCCGACCAGCCCGGCGACGTGCCTCGCACCTTCGCGGACATCGAGCGAGCTCGCACGGAGCTGGGCTACTCGCCCCGGGTCCCGATCGAGGAAGGGATCCGCAAGTTCGTGGATTGGCTGCGACAGCGGCGGAACCGAGGATCGTGAATCCACCCCTTCAGGTCTTGCCCCTTGGAGGTTCCGGCGAGGTCGGACTCAACGCTACCCGGTATACGCTGGGGGACAGCTGCTTGGTGGTCGACTTCGGGGCTCTGCTCGGTATCGAAGACCTTCCGTCGGTTTCGAAGCTGGTTCCCGGCACCGAGCCCCTCGAAGGGCGAGGTTTGGTCGGGCTCGTGCTGACCCACGGCCACGAAGACCACATCGGAGGCGTGGGTCATCTTCTGGAGCGAATCAAGGTGCCGGTACACGGATTCCCGCTTCCGCTGGAGATGGTTCGTTCCCGCTTGCGTGGGTCGGATAGATTCGCCTCGACCGAACGGAAAAGCCGATTCGTGTCGATGGAGCCGGGGCAGCGGGTGGAGTTGGGCCCTTTCGAGATCGAGCTCGTTTCGGTCACCCATTCGATCCCGGACACGGCCATGGTGGTGATCCGGGGCGGCGGGATGACGGTGGTTCATACCGGAGACTTCAAGCTCGACCGAGCTCCTGCGCTCGGCGGGCCGAGCGATGTGGCGCGGCTCGAAGCCCTCGGCCAGGCGGGTGTCGACTTGCTGATGTCGGACTCCACCAACGCCGAACGTCCCGGTCGGACGCCGTCGGAGACCTCGGTGGTGGAGGCTCTGCGGGCGTGGATCCGCACCGTGCGCGGCCGGGCCGTCGTGACGTTCGTGTCCTCTCACCTGCACCGGATGCAGGCCTTGGCCGAAGCGGCCGAGGATCTGGGCCGCAAGGCGGTGGTCTTGGGACGGTCCATGGGCCGGAACCTGGAGCTCGCCGAGCGCCTGGACCTCTTTTCGACCCTTCCCCGGGTCTCGGTGGACGAAGCGGCTCGCCTGCCTCCGGAATCGGTGCTGGTCCTGGCGACCGGCAGTCAGGGTGAGCCCGGAGGCGCCCTGGCGCGGCTGGCCCGCGGCGAGATGGCGCCCCTTCACTTGGCTCCGGGGGACGCGGTGGCGTTTTCGGCCCGCGTGATCCCCGGCCGGGAGCTTTCGGTCCGGAAGCTGCGAAATCGACTGGTGCAGCGCGGCATCGACGTGGTCACGGCGAAGGACCTTCCGATCCACACCTCCGGGCACGCCCAACAAGACGAGCAAGCCGACCTGCTTCGTTGGCTGCAGCCTCGAAACTTTGCCCCGATGCACGGCGACCGGACCATGCTCGAAGCCCACGCCGCCACGGCCCGTCGGGCCGGGCTGACTCCCGACCAGGTCTGGGTGTTCGAGGACGGCCAGAGCATCGAGGTGCGGCCCGGAGGTCGGATCGAATGGGGCCCGGTGGAAGACGTGCCTCGGGTGCCGGTGGATGACGCTGGACGGAGCATGACCTGGGCCGAAGCCAAAGAACGGCGCAAAATCGCCCAGCGCGGCTTGGTGACCTGCACCGTTTGGGTCGACGACCAAGGGGCGGTGGCTGGACCGGTGGCCGTGGACGGGTTCGGGGTCGAGCTGTCCGACGCCGACCGCCGCCAGGTGGCCGAGGCGGTCCGGGGCGCTCTGCGGGACCCGAGCCTGATCTCGATCGCGGGCATGGAGGACAAGATGACCGCCACCGTGCGGCAGCGCCTCGGCATCAACCGGCAGGGCCCCTGGGTGGCATCTCGGGTAATACCCGATAGATGAGTGAAATTTTCGGGGGATGCACCCGGCCCTGGCGGAAACTGCCACGAACCCCGACAATGTCCACAACCGTTTCCGGCGATCGACCGATGGTGGGTGGAAGGCCGGAGCCGGTACGCGTCGACCCAGCGACATGGAGAATGTCCACAACCAAGACCCCGTTCGCGGCAAGAAAGGCAAAGGGTCCGGCCATTCGGACCTCGACGCCAAGGTCAAGGCCGACCTGGCGCGGTTGATGAACGGCCTGGGGCTGAACGATGACGTGTCTACGTTTTTGGCGAAGGGGCTCGGTGACTTCGGCCAGGACCTCTTCGAGCAGCTGAAGTCCGACCTGAAGAAGGCCCACGGCGAAACCGGGGAGGAGGGGCCCGCCTTCCGGGACCAGGTGCTGGATTTCGCGACGCGGCTGCTCAATCAGGTCGAGTTGCTGCAAAACCCTCCCGAGGAGCTGGAGGGTTCCGAAAAGATCCGGTTCAAAGAGGACGGAAGCCTTTGGCTCCCAGAGAACCACGGCCTTCGAAAGCTCTTGGAGGGTCTGGGTTTCGAGCGGGACGATCAGGGCAAGAATCTGAATCTGGGCGATCAGGTGAAGAAGGTTCTGCGAGGCTTCACCCAGATCGACGCGTCTTCATGGCTGAGCATCGGAGCCGAGGTCCTCAAAGAGGTGTACGGCGGCTCCGGGGACATCAAGCTCCGCATGGCCAAGGGCCTGCAGGCAGGCCTTCGGAGCTTCGCCCGAGAGGCGGTCAAGGCCGGGGTCACGAGCGCAGCGGAACGTCGCGCGACAGCGGGCGACTCCACCCGGACCCGGAACCGGAACGAACGAACGGAACGGACCTTCGGTTCCGGGGACGATACGCGCAGCGGGCAGATCCGGCGAGAGAACGCGAGCCGAAAAGTCGTCAACGGGGGTGAAGAAAGCAGCAAGAAGCGCACCGGCAGCATGGAGGACGCTCAGACCGGGCGTCGCAATGCCGCCACGGCCATGCACGCCCTCATCGGACACCTGGCCGAATCCGGCAAAAACGGTCGGGTCGACGACAAGCGCAGCCAGGCTGCCAAAACCCTGGCCGACACGGTGGCTCGACGCCTCGAGGTCGACGACAACAAAGTTGTCAAGCAGCTTCGGGGCTTGGCCCAGAGCCTGGTCACGGGACAGAAAGACTGGAACGCCTACGCGAACGGGGTGTTCGATGCGCTCGACGAGTTCGACGCCGAGACCCGTCAAGACGTGGCTGCTCCGCTTCGGGCCATGTACTCCGCTGTCGAGGCAACCGGCGATCCGAACGACGAAGCCACCGGCGAAATGATGGCCCTGGTGGTGACTTCGGCCTTGTCGGAGGTGCTCGCCCAGACTGCCGGTGCCGCGCCCGCCGAGGGTCTGAAGATGGCCGCCCAGATCGCCGACGACCTCGGCAAACAGCATCTCGGAAAGTTGACCGAGATGCTTCGAAACACCGCGAAGGGCGCGTCCGGGGCCCAGGTGGTGGACTTGTCCGATCTTCCGGCGCCCGAGGGCATGCAGTGGCCCCAGGTATCCGAGCCGGTGATGGCCGTGGCCGAGCAGCTCATCGACTCCTTGGGGGTGAGCGTCGAAGGAGGAAACGTGCCGGTGGCGGCCGACTTCATGCTGGCCCTGAACCGGGCTGTCGACGAGGCGGGCGTCGAGCTCGCGGATCCGTCGGACCTGAAGGAACCCGAAGCCCAGCTGGCGGTGGCCGAAAAGTTGTTGGAACGTCTGGTCGAAGACGGGAGCGACAAGGCGAAGGCGCTCCTGTCGGCGCTTCGCGGACATCAGGCCATGATGGCGGGCTCAGCCGGGTGGGCAGAGTCTTTACAGGTCGAATCTCGGCACCTCGAAAACCTGTCTCGAGATGGGCGGGTCGCCGCCGCCCTCCTCGGTGGCACCGCGGCCGACAAGGGGGCCGCCATCGCTCGGGTCCAAGAAGAGCTGGATTCGTTGGACGGGATGCTCGAAGGAGAAGACCTGGAGGCTTTGGACGCGGCCGTGGCCAGCGGAGAGGCTCCCGACAGCCCGGCCGTCCGCGCGCGCCTTCGGCAAGGCCAGCTGGAGCGTCAGCTTCAGGCACTCGAGACGGATGTGGCAGAAGCCGAAGAGCTTCCACCCTCGGTGATGTCGGTGGTGGACGAAGTGGCGCTCCAAATGGGCATCCAGGAGGCGACGGCCGAGCTGGGCGAATCCCAGCGGCTGCAGGTCGCCTTGCAGGACCCATCGGACGAACACGCTGCCGTCTTGGGCGAGTGGGAAGGTCGACTGCAGGCCCACGTGAACGAACACGGGGACGAGGAGGGTGATTTTGGACGGGACCTCCTCGACGGCATTCGGCGGGCGCGGGCCGACGGCGGGCTCTCCCCGGACGATCCGGTGGTCGAGCAGCTCCGGCAGCGCCGATCGGGGCTGCGGGGGGAGTTGGTCGAGGTCTTCGCTTCGGAAGCGGCCGATCTCGAATCGGCGTCGTCGAGCGTCCGCGATGCGAGCCGCCAGTCCCCAAAGATGGAGCCCCGACGTTTGGCCGACAGCATGTTCCGCGGCGCCGTGGTCCAAACTTGGAACCAGGCGGGCGGGGGCCTGAAGCGGTCCGACGTGACCTACGATCCCGAAGCCGGAGACGCATTCGACCGCTCGTGGGACGCCACCTCTTGGCTCGGAGGCCGGGACAAGCCGGAAGAAGGCGACGTCAAGTGGAAAAAGCACCAGGAAGACTTCGAGACGATCAAGAGCATCTTGAGTGACCCAGCCCTCGAGTTCTTCGACAAGATGTTCATCGTCATGTCGCTGATCGTGAACAAGCTTCGCGACAAGGTCGAAGAGGACAGCATCGAGCAGCTCGACCGGGAAGAGTTGATGTGGATGAACGAGCAACTCGCCCACGAGCACCAAAAAGAAGCCGAGATGGCCCACCGCGACGTGCACGAGCAGGGCAAGAACGTCGACAAAGCCAAAGCCGAATACGAAAAGGCCAAAACCGCGTACGAGAAGGCCGGTGAAGGCGAGCGGGACGGAGCCGAAAAGGATCTGGTCAACGCCCGCAAGAAATACGATGCGGAATACACCAAGTTCGAAGGGGGAAAGAAGAAGCTCGCCGAAATCTGGGAGGCGCGCGACGTCCACCGGGTACGCATCGCCTCGGACCGGCGCCACGTGGACATCTTCGCGGCGAAGGTAAAGCGCAACACCCACCTGGTCGAAATGTGGATGGACCTCATGAAGAACTTCGAGGACCACAAGAACCGAAATCTGCAGCGCATGCTCAGCTGATGATGGAATCGTGAAGGTGTAGTCCCATGCCCGGCGGAGTCAGAGGCCCTCATTACGGCGACACGATGAGCCATGACTACATGGGCTACGACGAGACTGCCGAAGAGGTACGACGGGAAATGGCCGAGGAGCGCCCGCGCCACAACGAAGTGCCCGAGCATCTGAAGCTCAAAAAGAAGGTCATTCGCGCATCGTTCAAAGAGTCCGACCCGTCGATGGTCGGTTCAGATGGCAAGACCCAGACGCACCTGATCATGAATGCGTACGAGGGGTCTTCGGCGCTCTTGAAACGAAACCCCGATCTCCGGTACTTGCCTCGCTACAGCTTGCCCAAGTGGGAAGGCGAGGGGGAAGGGGAATCCGAATCCGAGACCTCACGCACCGGAAGCTCTCGCGCCCACCTGCTCCAGATGCGAGAAAAGGAAGCGGCGAACCGCCAGACCCGGACTCGGCTCCGGGACGCCATGAAGACGCGCGTCACGAAGGCCTCCAAAGAGCCGAAGGCGGGGCCCGCTTCTCGAGAACGGACCGATCCGTTCGCCCCTCCCAAGGTGAAATTCGATGCGGACGCCCTCGAGCAGAATGGTGGTCCCAGCCTTCCCGAGGTGGACACGGACCTGTCGCCCCCCAAAGCACGGGTGAGTCTGCGGCAGGCCATGGGCAAAGGCCGCGAAAAAAAAAAGCGTGGGACTGAGGAACGCGAAGGACTGAAGCACGCCTTGTCGCCCCTTCCGACCGAGGGGGGCAGTGCGGTCGATCCGTCAGCAAAGCTCGGCATCGGCAAGTGGGACATCGACGATGCACTGCTCTACAAACCGATCCCGATGGACACCTACGACTTTCCCGGAGACATGCCCAACAACCTGGGGGGCATGCTGGACGCTCTGGCCATGGGCAAGGTGTCGGTCAGCTGGACGCTGGGCATTTTGGAGAGTTGGGCCCTTCAGCTCGGGGTCTGTGCGAACGACCTGCTTCCGGCGGTCAACCGGGCCCGGCAGCTGTGGCTCGAAAACGTGCAAGCCGGAGACTCGGCAGCCATTTTGCCGCCGGAGATGTTCAGCCTGGACGAGGAGCTCGCCGAAACCACCGGAACCCGGGCCGACATGGGCAAGAACACCGAATACAAGCGAAAGGGGATCGGCGGAGAAAACCCGGTCAGCTTCGACGGCCACAAGTTGAAGCTCATGCAGCGGCAGTACGAGGCTCTGCAGGGTGCAGCCGAAGGCGGTGCTTCCGGCATGGGCGGCGGCGGAGGCGGCGGT
>DAPKRQ010000147.1:0-8918 GCA_031800475.1 Myxococcales bacterium LLY-WYZ-16_1 | reverse complement strand
GGTCGGGCCGGGCAGGCGCTCAAAAAGACGGTGCTCGAGTTGGGGGGAAGCGACCCCTACCTGATCTTGGACGACGCGGACGTGGCGTCGGCAGCCCAGATCTGTGCGGACAGCCGCCTGATCAACAGCGGCCAGTCCTGCATCGCCGCCAAGCGGTTCATCGTGACCGACCGGAACGCCTCCGCCTTCGAGGACGCTCTCGTGGAAGCCATGGCGGCCAAGACCGTGGGCAACCCCATGGACGAAGAGACCGACGTGGGGCCCCAGGCTCGGGTCGACCTGCGGGACGAGCTTCACCGCCAGGTCGAACAGACGGTGAAAGCGGGGGCGCGCCTGCGCCTTGGGGGTACGGTGCCCGAGGGGCCCGGAGCGTTCTATCCGGCGACGGTGTTGGCGAACGTGCCGGCCGGATCACCTGCGCACGGGGAGGAATTGTTCGGCCCGGTGGCTGCGGTGATCCGCGCGGTGGACGAAGCCGAAGCGATTCGGATCGCCAACGATTCGCCGTTCGGTTTGGGAGCGGCGGTGTTCAGTCGAGATGCAGCCCGGGCGGAGCGTATTGCGGCCCGCGAGCTCGAGGCCGGCTGCTGCTTCGTCAACAGCTTGGTTCGAAGTGATCCGCGTCTGGCCTTCGGCGGGATCAAGGAGTCTGGTTACGGTCGCGAACTGGGCGGGTACGGCATCAAGGAGTTCGTCAATCTGAAGACGGTCTACGTCGCGTGAGCGCGAGATGAGCGAGTGGTGCGGCCTGCGCACGATTCGCGGCGAAGGGGTCACACAAAGGGCGATGTGGTCGGAATCAAAGCGGTCGGATGGCAAAACCGAGGAGGATTTCCATCCCTCAGCCCTCCACCAAATCCTTCCTAGACACGTGGGCGTTGGAGCTTATGATCGGAACATGCAGATGAACATCGGCATTGAAACGAAAGACCGCAAAGACATCGTGGAGGGCCTCTCCAAGGTTTTGGCCGACACGTATACGCTCTACCTGGAAACCCACCGCTACCACTGGAATGTGACTGGACGCATGTTCCAGACCCTGCACGACATGTTCGAAGTACAGTACCGGGACATGTGGGACGCGGTGGACGATTTGGCGGAGCGAATTCGGACCCTGGGTAGCAGCGCCCCGGGTACGTACAAGCAGTTCGCCGAGCTGACGGCCATCGAGCCCTCGGAGGAGGTCCCGCCGGCCATGGACATGGTGGCCAACCTGGTCAAAGGCCACGAAACCGTGGTGCGCCGCACCCGAGAGGTGCTGGAAGCGGCCGAAAAGAGCCATGACCAGGGCACGGCCGACCTGCTCACCGCACGCATGCAGGTCCACGAGAAGACCGCCTGGATGCTTCGAAGCCTGACGCAGGACTGAATGCTCTTGCCGGCCACCGGGCCCGTCCGCTTCGGCGGACGGTCCCAGGCCCTCGGGCCGCCAACGATGGGCTGAATCTCTCCTCTTCTTCGGTCCGGTGCAGCCGAATTCAGCGAATTCGTTCCACCGAGTCGTTCGAAAATACGACGCAGCGCGGCGACTGTCCAGATTTCGAAAATACCCACTTTCTCGCGGCGGGCCGCCGGTGCTAACCCACGGCCCTCACCCATTCGAGGAGAAGATCCCGTGAAATACGAAGCACCCCAATTGTCGAACCGCTACCAAAACTTCATCGGAGGAGACTGGGTCGAACCCAGAAGCGGAAAGTGGTTCGAAAATCCGAGCCCGGTCACTGGCAAGACCGTTTGCGAGATTCCGCGCTCCAACCATCAGGACATCGAATTGGCCCTGGACGCGGCCCATGCGGCGGCGCCGGCTTGGGGCAAGACCGCTCCCGCCAAACGGGCCGAGGCCCTGATGAAAATCGCAGATCGCATGGAGGCTTCCCTGGAAGAGCTTGCGGTCATCGAGACGTGGGACAATGGAAAACCGGTTCGGGAAACGCTGGCCGCCGACCTGCCTCTGGCCGTGGACCACTTTCGGTACTTCGCGGGGTGTATTCGGGCCCAGGAGGGAACGGTCGCTGAGTTGGACGACGACACGGTGGCGTACCATTTTCCCGAGCCGCTCGGGGTCGTGGGTCAGATCATTCCCTGGAACTTCCCGATCTTGATGGCGGCCTGGAAGGTCGCACCCGCACTGGCCGCGGGGAATGCTGTGGTCTTGAAGCCTGCGGAGCAGACCCCGGTGGGGATCCTCGAGCTAATGAAGCGGGTCGGAGACGTCTTGCCGCCGGGCGTACTGAACGTGGTCAACGGGTTCGGGGTCGAGGCCGGAAAGCCCCTGGCAGCGAGTCCGCGGGTAGCCAAGGTTGCGTTCACTGGAGAGACCACGACCGGGCGCCTGATCATGCAGGCTGCATCCGAAAACCTGGTCCCGGTGACGCTGGAGCTGGGCGGAAAGTCTCCCAACGTCTTCTTCAAGGACGTTTTCGACAAAAATGATGCCTTTCGAGAGAAGGTCTTGGAAGGATTCGCGATGTTCGCGCTGAATCAAGGCGAAGTCTGCACCTGCCCGTCTCGAGCGCTGGTTGCGAAAGAGATCTACGGAACCTTCATGGAGGAGGCGGTGGAGCGGGTGAAACGGATCAAGCCCGGGCACCCTCTCGATACCGAGACCCGTCTGGGGGCACAGGCGTCGACCGATCAGCTCGAGAAGATTCTGTCGTACATCGACATCGGCAAGCAGGAGGGCGCCGAAGTTCTCACGGGCGGAAAGCGGGCGCAGCTCTCCGGCGAAGCGGAGAGCGGTTATTACGTCGAGCCCACCATTTTGTCCGGCTCGAACCGAATGCGCGTCTTTCAAGAAGAGATCTTTGGGCCGGTGGTATCGGTGACCCCCTTCGAGGGCTTCGAGCAGGGCATCGAGATCGCGAACGACACGCTGTACGGATTGGGTGCGGGCATTTGGACCCGGGACACGAACACCGCGTACCGTGCCGGCCGGGCCATTCACGCCGGCCGCGTCTGGACCAACTGCTATCACCTGTACCCGGCGCATGCGGCGTTCGGAGGGTATAAACAGTCTGGCATCGGACGAGAAACCCACAAGATGATGTTGGGGCACTACCAGCAGACCAAGAATCTGCTGGTGAGCTACGACCCGAACGCCATGGGCTTGTTCTGAGTGACGCCATGGGGGTGAAGCGGGTCGAAGCCACCGACGCGGCGCGGGAGTGGGTCCGGCGCCTCGAAGCCGAGCACGGGCCGGTCATGTTCCACCAGTCGGGGGGCTGCTGCGACGGCAGCGCCCCCATGTGCTTCCTTCGGGGCGAATTTCGGGTGGGCGAGCGAGACGTTTGGCTGGGCGACGTGGAGGGAGCGCCCGTCTACATCGGCGGGCGCCAGTATGAGGTGTGGAAGCACACCCAACTCATCCTCGATGTGGTTCCTGGGCGGGGTTCGGGATTTTCGCTCGAAGCGCCCGAAGGCGTACGCTTTTTGACCCGCTCCCGGGTCTTTTCTGCTGAAGAGCTCGAGGAGTTGGGTGACCTGGAGGCGGGCGAAGCGCGGCAGGGGTAGAGTCGGCTCAAAAGATTTCGACGATCTCGAACTCGCGTTCCGCTCCCTTGACTCTCCACGGTACCACGTCGTTCATGCGCTTTCCGAGCAAGGCCTTGCCGAGGGGCGAGCTGGGGCTGAGGACCTGCCATGTGTTCCCGTCGACCTGGAGGCGGTTTCCGCCTCCCACCGCAGACAGAAGGTAGTTTCGCGCTTCGCCCTTGCCGTCCACGTCTTCGACGCGGACGGCAGAACCCACGGATATGGGCGCGTCGGGTGAAACGGGTCGAAAGTCCAGTTCATCCAGGGCCGTGAGGGCAGCGGACGAGCGCTCCACCCTCGCGGTCTGGGCCCCTGCCAAGTAGGACAGCTCCAAGGCCCGCGTGTCGTACTGGTGCTCCGCCTTGGCGTCCTCGTGGGTGGCCCCGTCTCGGGCCGCCGCCGCCGAGGCCCGGAGCACCGAAAGCTCGTCTTCGAGCGTCTTTCGGAGGACCTCCACGAGCCGTGCCTTGACGGAGGCGTCCTTCATGACCAAAGCATCGAACAGCGGGCCGTGCGCGGCAAGACTGCCGGCTGGGCGGCCTGGGTCGATCTGGGACGCTCATGCGAAGCTACCTACAGGACCGGTCCGAGGTTTGGCAGTGACCGCGGCGGACGCAGTTTCGGCCACGCCGGGGTCGCCTCGGGATCTTTCGGATGGTTCGGAGGATGCGAAACGAGCGCAGGAGCGGCGTCGGCACCGATTGGCCAGCTCTGCTGGGGGTGAGGCTGATGCAACCGAAGGATGAACGACACCCACTGCTCGTCGCCGCCCGGGCGGCGTTCGACCAGGCCTACGCGCCCTACTCTCGGTTTCGGGTGGGGGCCGCGGTGGAGGCTGCAGACGGGTCCGTGTTTTCGGCGGGCAACGTCGAGAATGCCAGCTACGGCCTGACCGTGTGCGCCGAGAGGATCGCCTTGTTCAAGCTGATCGGAGCCGGGTACCGCCAGGTGCGGGCCGTAGCCGTGGCCATCGAAACTCCGCTCGATGCCCCCGAAGGCAAGATGCCGTGCGGAGCTTGTCGTCAGGTCATGGCGGAGTTCATGGATTCGGACGGGATGGTGCTGGTCGACCAGGTGGGACAGTTTGCCTTGCGGGAGCTTCTTCCGAGCCCCTTTGTCCTCCGCTGAGTGGATCGAATCCTCATCCAGCGTGTCCTTCTTCGAAGCGCACCACCGAAAACGAGCCGGTGATCGCCGGGTCGCACTCTGGGGGAGGCACGGCCTGTCCGGCGGCGGACCCGGCCAGGCGTCGAAACGCCTGCGCGGCTTCGTCGAGGCGACCCTCTCGAAGGAGGCGCAAGGCGTCCTCCATGGGTGCGATGTTCCGGCTGCGGCGTCTCCAGAAGTTCATGGGGAAACCGGGTCTGCAGGGCCCGTGCCAACTCGGGAAGGTGACCGGTGTCTCACGGGCAGGGTGTGGTCCGTGGCGTGGGGTCGGTGCCCCCGGCCAGCGGACCTTCGCCTTGCGAAGCACGGCTGGGCCGCCCGTGGGACCGGGTCGACCCAACCTTGCTTGCGCACAGCGGCTGGCTCGACGGCGCATCAGCCGTCATTCGGGTCGGCTCGGTCGAATCGAAATCCGCTTTCCAGGCCATGGGCTGACACGTGGCAACATGTTTTTGCCACAGGTGGCGCTGTAGCACCTCGAGGCTGGATCGGTCGGATGGAGGCTCGTCCCCGCTTCGAGTCAGAAGCGGCGCGGCACCACGTGCTGGTCGGAGTAGGGGGGCCGAAGATAGGTGGCGCGGGTCGGTCGCTCCGGAAGCTTCATCTTGGGTCGGATGTGGTTTTCGTAGGGCAGCAGCGAAAGCAGATGGCTCATGCAGTTCAAGCGGGCGCGCCGCTTGTCGTCTGCTTCCACCACGTACCAGGGGGCTTCCTTGATGTCGGTGTACGCGAACATTTCATCCTTGGCCCGTGAGAATTCGTCCCAGCGGACCCGGGACTCCAGATCGATGTCGCTGATCTTCCAGCGCTTTACCGGGTGATTGATCCGGTCTCGAAAGCGGCGCTCCTGCTCCTCGGGGTGTACCGAGAACCAGTACTTAACCAGCCAGATCCCCGACCGAACGAGCATTCGTTCGAACTGCGGTACCGAATGGAAAAACTCTTGGACTTCTTCTTCCGAAGCGAAGCCCATCACCCGCTCGACGCCGGCCCGATTGTACCAGGAGCGATCGAACAACACGATCTCTCCAGCGGCCGGCAGGTGGGCCACGTACCGCTGAAAGTACCATTGGGTCTTTTCTCGATCGGTGGGGGCAGCGAGAGCCACCACCCGGGCCACCCGAGGGTTCAGGGGTTCGGTGATCCGCTTGATGACCCCCCCTTTGCCCGCAGCGTCTCGGCCCTCGAAGATCACCACGACCCGTTGGCCCGTGGCCCGCACCCAGGACTGCAGCTTGGCCAGCTCGACGTGAAAGTCGTTCAGGGCTTTCTTGTAGATCTTTTTGCTCAGGGGCTCCGAGAAATCCGGTCCCTCCTCGTAGTGCACGTGGGGCCCGTGGGTATGGTCCGGGGCTCGAACCGCTCCCTCGCCGGACCCTCGTTTGTCGTTGCCCATTCCAACCAGTTCGCCGGGCCTGCACCCGTTTGACAAGCGGCCGCGGCCCGCTTCCGCAGCTCCGTCGAAGGAGGCGGGCGTGGGACCCTGGGGGCCGCCCGCAGGACTCGGCCGTTGCACGCGGTTCCCCCGTGGCCACACCCTCTCGCACGGCGTTGTGTGGCTGGGGGATGATGCGCCGTCCGCAGCTTCAGCTTTCCTCGCTGACGGGAGCGCGTGTCCGGGAGGCCCTGTGGTTTCGGAGGGCGTTCGCAGTGTTCGGAGCGCCCGTCCCCGGTTCGCAAGGGTCCGAGATCGAGTCTGGCGAGCGCTTGCCCTTTTACGGGGCGCATCGCAGGATGAAAGCAATGAATCAGGTCGATGGAGCATGGTGGTTGACGTTCTTCGACGATGCCTATGCCGACCTGCACCTGGCGACCGACACGGCCGAGAGCCGGGCGCGTCGGGATGCGACAGCCGACTTCATCGTGGATGCGCTGGCGCTTCAGCCAGGCGACCGCGTTCTCGATCAGTGCTGCGGGGTGGGGCGGATGGCTTGCGCATTGGCCCGGCGTGGGCTGTCCGTGGTCGGCGTCGACTTCATCGATGGGTACATCGAGAGGGCGCGCGCCGCGGCTCGCTCCGAGGGAGTGGCTGGCCGATGCACGTTTCAGGTCGGCGACGCCCACGAATTTGTTCCCGACGAAGCCTGCGATGCCGTGATCAATTGGTATACGAGTTTCGGCTACTCGGCCGACGACGATGCGAACGCCCGCATGCTCCGGGCAGGCCATGATTCGCTGAAGCCCGGAGGGCGATTCCTCCTCGATCACACGAGTCTTCCCTTCGTGTTGTCCAACTTCCGGGAGTCCATCGTGCAGCGCCGTACCCTGCCGAACGGCGAAGAGGTATTCGTCGTGCAGGAGCCGGGGCTCCACTTTGCGCCACGAATGTTCCGGACGAGGTGGACCTTCGTGCATCCCGACGGGCGAAAGGACGTCCGGTGGTCCGAACACCGGGCCTACATGCCCGAAGAGCTCATGGGGCTGCTCGAGCGGGCGGGCTTCGTTTCAGTGGGGCTATTTGGCGCCATCGATCGAAGCCCGTTCGTCCGCGACAGTCCCCGCTGCATCCTCACCGCCCGCCGGCCCGAGTCGGGAACGTCCCACGGGTGAGTCGGCGTCGACCTCGACGGCTGAGCGCACGCAGCGAGGCATGACCCCGGGTCGTTCTGCCGTCGGTCGATGTGATTCGTAAAAAGTGGCGGGGCCGACGAGACTCGAACTTCCGACCTCCGCCGTGACACGCTGAGTCTAGGCGACTACGTCGAGTACGGCCGCCGCAGCTCGACCAAGGGTCCCTTTGTCTCTCCGAACCTCCGCGAGCAGGGCCGGGACATCGACACCGAGCCGGGCAGCCGTGGCGAGGAGTGTACGAGTGATCGACGCGGCCAGCGTGGACTCCGCCACGGCCCCATCCTGAGCGACGGGCCCGAGGGGCGACAACGCATTTTGGCGCGAAAGGCCACCCCGGTTGGCGTCACCAGCCACGGACCGCCCCGGTGCCCGGCGCTACCGTCCGAGATCGAAAGGAGACTTAGCATGTCCACAGCATTTCATGGACCCAACTCCCTCCTCCTGAGCACGCTCGCGCTCGCATGGGCGCCCGCCTTCGGCGCCTGGGCCGAGGACGAGCCAGTGTGCGCTCGATACCGAGCGGTCAAGACCGTTCCGTTCGGCCGCGAAGTCGAGGTCGTGGGTCGCAGCTGCCGCGTCGACTTGGACGTTCGACCCCTCGGTGCCGACAAGATCGTGCTCGAAGGCTCGATTCCGGTCTCGAGCTTCGACTCGGACCACCGCCTTCGGGACCGTCACGTCGTCGACCTCTTTGCGGAGCACGGCGCTTCGCCCGTCGTTCGCTTCGTCTCACTTCCGCTCGAGCGCGAGGTGATCATTCGGCGACTGAACCAAACTGGCGAGGATGCGCTCGAGGGTACGCTCCTCATGGCCGGCATCCGTCGACCCATCGCTTTGACGGTCGGCTTGGGCCCGGATCTCATCCACGCTCGAACCGAAGTGCAGCTTTCGGACTTCGGGATCGAGCCGCCGGAGCTGGGGCCCTTCGGTCTCGCGGGCTACGTTCACGATAGGGTCCACGTGGCGATCGACATCGACCGCCAGGTCTTGACGCGAGCACTGACGACGTGTCCGGCCGCGTTGACCGAGCCGCAGCCTACACCGAGCGAACCCTCGGTCGCATCGACCGACTCCGGGTGCTCCAGCAGATCGTTCGGCATCCCGCAAGGAGACTTCCGATGAGCGGGGCTGATCGTCACGCGAAGCTCGTTCGCCTCCACGCGACCGCGTCGTTCGTGGCCTTCATCGTGCTGCTCACATTTTGGGCTGGTACGGTCGTGGCGGAATTCGCGCTCGATCTCGATGCGATTCGGTTGGTCAAAAGCGGCATCCTCGCCGGGATCCTGGTTTTGGTGGCGGCACTCATCACCGCGGGGGTTTCGGGCCTTCGCCTGGCGCCTGGCGCCCGGTCAGGCGTCCTCGGGGCCAAGATCCGACGGATGCGTGTCATCGCGGCGAACGGCGTGTTGTGCTTGGTCCCCTGCGCGGTGGCGCTGTGGTACCTCGCCCAGCAGGGGGAACTCGGGCCGACTTTCTACGCGGTCCAGGCGGTCGAACTCGCCGCCGGCGCGGTCAACGTGACACTCATCGGGCTGAACATCCAGGCGGGTCGCCGCCTTGCGGCCCGGGCCGGCCGCTCGAACGGGGTCGCCGAGTCGTCGGTGTGAGGCTTCGGCGGTTCGCCTCCGCAGGTCCCGCCGCCCAAAGAA
>DAPKRQ010000146.1:0-16971 GCA_031800475.1 Myxococcales bacterium LLY-WYZ-16_1 | reverse complement strand
GACCACCGCCGTCGGCTCGAGCCCCGCCCACGCCAACACGTGGGCGATCAGTGCGGTGGTGGTGGTCTTTCCATGCGAACCCGCCACCGCCACACCGTGCTTGAACCGCATCAGCTCGCTCAGCATCTCGGCCCGCGGAATCACCGGAATCTGCGCTTCTCGGGCTGCGCAGACCTCGGGGTTCGAGTCGGGCACCGCCGTCGAAACGACCACCACCTGAGCTCCGATCACGGCGGCCGCGTCGTGACCGATCCGGATCTGGGCGCCCCGTTCCGCGAGCCCTCGCAGCACGCCCGAGTCCCGCACGTCCGAGCCGCTCACGGCGTGCCCCAAGTCCAGGAGGACCGACGCGATGGCCGACATGCCGCTGCCGCCCACACCGACGAGATGAACCCGGCGGGCTCGCTGCAGACCGACTTCGATCATCCTTCGACCGCCAGACCCCTTCGTCTTCGCACCAGCCCCTCGCAAGCATCCAAGATCTCTCGCGCCGCCTCGGGCCGGCCCAGGGAAGCGGCGGCCCGCGCCATGCGGCCGAGGCGCTCGGGATCCCGGCACAAAGCGTGAATCGTTTCGGCGAGCCCGTCCGCGGACAGGGTCGCTTCCGGGCAACAGATCGCGGCACCCGCGTCGACCAACACCCGGGCATTCAAAGTCTGGTGATCGTCGGTGGCGTGGGGAAAAGGCACCAGGACCGACGCCTTCTTGGCGACCGTGAGCTCGGCGATGCTGGTGGCCCCGGCTCGGCCCACCACCAGGTCTGCCCGACGGTAGGCCGCGCTCATGTCCTCGATGAAGGGCACCGCCTCCACCTCCACCCGGGGATCGCCCTCCGCGTAGGCGTTCTGGACCGACTCCAGATCCCGGGCTCCGGTCTGGTGGACCCAACGGATCGGCTCCCCCGCCAACCGCTGCGCCGCATCGGCCGCGATCCGATTCAGCCCCCGAGCGCCCTGGGAACCACCCAGAACCAAGACATTGAAGCGATCATTATCCGGAGCGTTGCCATGCAGAAAATTCGCCAGCAGTTGCCGCCGGATCGGGTTGCCCAAGACACGAACCTTGTGTCCGGGAAAAAAGCGCCGGCTGTCGGGGAACGCCACGAAGACAGCATCGACGAGACGACCCAAGATTCGGTTGGTCGTCCCGGGCACGCTGTTTTGTTCCAGCACCACCGTCGGGATCCCACACAACCGAGCCGCCAAAATGGTCGGGCCCGACGCATAACCGCCGACGCCCACCGCCAGATCCGGACGAAAGCGACGAAGAATGCGGGCCGACTCGAAGAGCGCCGTGGGCAACCGAGCGAAACCGCCGATGCGCCGCCCCAAGCCCGTGCCCTTGAGTCCGGTGACCGAAACGAAGCGCACCGGGTAGCCGAGTTCGGGCAGCAGGCGGGCTTCGAGTCCCCTCCGGGTCCCGACGAACAGAACTTCGTTGCCCGCCTTTCGGGTGAGCAGTTCCTCGGCCACCGCGATGCCGGGGAACAGGTGCCCCCCGGTGCCGCCGCCGGCGATCAAGAGCTTCATGCTTTGGCCCTGCCCCGGCCCGCCTGCCCGCCGTAAACTTCGCTGCCGGCCCGCAAGACCACACCGATGGCCAGCAGCGTCACCACCAAGGACGACCGACCGAACGACACGAGCGGCAAGGTCAGGCCTTTGGCCGGAAGCAATGCCATCGTCACGCCCACGTGCACCACCACCTGGACCGCCAACCACACACCGATCCCCAAGACGAACAGCCGTCCGAAGCGCGTGGGCATCTGGCGGCTGGTTGCGAACACCCGCGTCAGCAGCAGACCATAGGCCCCCAAAACCAAGACCACGCCCACGAATCCGAGCTCTTGACCCACCACCGAGAAGACAAAGTCGGTGTGGCTTTCGGGAAGGTAGTAGAGTTTGTGATCTCCCCGGCCGAGGCCCAGTCCCCAGGGGCCCCCCGAACCGAACGCCACCAAAGACTCCCAGACTTGGTACCCGACGTCGGCTCGATGGGCTTCCGGATCCCAAAAGGCCCGGATCCGGCGGGCTGCGTGCTCGTGGGTGGCCACGTAGTGCCACACGACCGGTACCGCCAAAGCGAAAGACCCGACGAGCAACTCGAGCTGCACCCCGGCAACGAAGAGCATAGCCACCCAGGTCGCGCCCAGCACCCCGACCGTGCCCAGGTCGGGCTGCATGAGCAAGAGAGCGGCAAGGCCCCCCATGGCTGCGGCCGAAGGTACGAATGCGTCTCGAAAGGCCCGTTCCTTCGGTTGGGCCAAGAGCCGGGCCAAAAAAAGAACCCAGGTGAGTTTTGCGAGCTCGGCCGGCTGAAACGACAACGGTCCTGCGGAAATCCATCTTGCCGCACCGTTGACGCGGCGTCCGACACCCGGCACGAACACCGCCAACAGCAGGAGCACGGTGATCACCGCAGCCACGAGGGCCCACCGGCGCCACCGATCCAGCGGCACCGTCAAAGCCGCCACCCCGGCCGAAGCTCCGAGGAGCACGGCCACGACGTGGCGCAAGAGCAGGTCCGCGCCTCCGGCCCGAATGGCGCTCGCGCTGTAGACCATCACGGACCCCAGACCGACCAGTCCCACGGTCGGCGCAGCCAGCCAGGGGTCGAGCCGTTCGAGGCTGCGACCCAGTCGAAGGGCCGCCTTCGGCATGCCGGTGGCTTCGGCCCGCGTCATGCGCGGCCCTCCACCAGGGCCCGAAAGCGCTCGCCCCGGGCTTCGAAGTGAAGGAACTGGTCGTAGGATGCGCACGCCGGAGCGAGCAGGATGCGATCTCCGGGTTCGGCCAACTCTCGGGCCCGCGCCACCGCTCGTTCCAAGGTCCCGGTCCGCTCCACGCCAACGAGACTCGACAGCGCGGTCTCGAAGCGGTCGCTCGCTTCGCCGATCAAGAGCACTGCCTTGATCCGGTTGCGCCGGGCCGCCTCCACCAGCGGCTCCAATGCACTCCCCTTGTCGCGCCCGCCGGCGATCCACACCGTCGGTGCCCGGTCCGCGTCCAGCGCCGCCACCGCCGCGGCCACGTTCGTCGCCTTGCTGTCGTTGACCCAGGTGCAGCCGTCGTCGCTCGGGATCGTCTCCAGGCGGTGAGGCAGACCCCGAAACTCGGCCAGGGCATGACGGATCGAAGCCGGTGCCAGCTCGAAGTGCCGCCACACCTCGATGGCGGACGCCCGGTTGGCGCGCTGGTGGACCCCGTCGACCCCGGCCAGGTCGTAGTGCTCGATCCGGTCCATCTCGTTGCGGACCGCCACCCCGTCGGCCCGGACCACGGTGCCCATGGGGCCGGCCAGATCCGACGGGCCCTCCCCCGAAAACCACCGCAGCGGTCCGCCGAGCTCGAGCCCGAAGCGGGTGCAGTAGCGGTCTTTGGCGTTGAGAATGCCGACCCCGTCGATCCGCCGCTGCTCGATGATCCTGCGCTTGGCCAGGGCGTAGTCGGCCACCGAGTCGTACCGGTCGCCGTGGTCGGGGGTCAGATTGAGCCAGACGGCAGCCGCGAAGCGCGCCTCGACCAGGGACTCGAGCTGGAACGAGCTCAGCTCGACCACGGCCACGTCCACGTTCTCTCCGCTTCGGACGAGCTCCGACAACGGGGTTCCCAGATTTCCGCCCACGAACGCCGACCGCCCGGCCGAGCGGAACCCGTGGCCCACCAGGGCGGTGACGGTGGACTTGCCATTGGTTCCGGTAACCCCGACCAAAGGCGCCGAAACGAACCAGCTCGCCACCTCCACCTCTCCGACCAGCTTTCCCAGCTCGATGGCATCCCGAAGCTCCGGGCGGCGTCGCGGAACGCCGGGGCTCAAAACCACCAGGTCCGCCGCGTCGACGGACGCCTTGTCGATGGGTCCTGCCGGTCCGCCGGGCTCTTCCGCGCCCCAGGCCGCCCCGGCCCGGTCGTCGAGCATCCGGACCCGACATCCCCGCTCGTGGAGCAAGCGGGCGGCGGCGCCGCCGCTCTTGCCCGCGCCGACCACGCAGACCGATAGGCCCCGGGTTTCGAGCAGCTCCCGCAGCACCGACACCCGGGCACGGGCTTGCATGGTGGGCTCGAACAGACTCATCGCAGCTTCAGGGTGGCGAGCCCCAACAGCGCCAACAGGACCGAGATGATCCAAAACCGCACGATCACTTTGGGCTCCGGCCAGCCCCCCAACTCGAAGTGGTGGTGAATCGGCGCCATTCGAAAGACCCGTTTCCGAGTGAGCTTGAAAGAAGCCACCTGCAGCATCACCGACACCGCCTCGGCCAAAAAGACCCCGTGTACGATGGCGCTGACCAACTCGTTCTTGGTCACCACCGCCAGCGCGCCGAGGGCCCCTCCGATGCTCAGGCTGCCGACATCGCCCATGAAGACTTCGGCGGGGTGGGCGTTGTACCACAAAAAGCCGAGCCCAGCGCCGCAAAGCGATCCACAGAATACCGCGAGCTCCTCGGCGCCTGGCGTCCGGGGAATGCCAAAGTACTCGGCTAGATTGAAGCCCGAGATCACCGCACCCGACGCATAAGCCAACACCAAGAACACACCGCCGCTGATCACCGCGGGTACGATGGCGAGTCCGTCCAGGCCATCGGTCAGGTTCACGGCGTTCGAGGTTCCCATCAAGACCAGCAGGGCGAACGGAAGATACAGCCATCCGATCTCGGGACTGAACAGCGAGGGCTTTACGAAGGGCAGGGAAAGGCTCGTGTCGTAAGTGGTGGCCCAAAACAGGTAGCCCATGGCCACCGCACCCACCGCGGCTTGTCCCAAAAGCTTGTACCGGCCAGACAGGCCCCTGGGGTTTTTGAGCGCCACTTTGCGGAAGTCGTCGACGAAGCCCACGAAGCCGTACCCCAGCAGGACGACCAGCACGAACCACAGGTAGCGGTTGGTCGGATTCGCCCACAGCAGGGTCGGGACCACGGTGCAGAACAGGATCAGTGTCCCGCCCATGGTCGGTGTTCCCTGCTTGCCCTTGTGGGCCTCCGGGCCGTCGTCCCGAACTTCTTGGCCGATGGCCAGACGCCGAAGCCCACGAATGAACATGGGCCCCAACCAGATCGACAGCAGCAGTGCGCACGCGGCGGCGAGCAGGGTCCGGATCGACGGGTAGCGGAAGAGATTGATGTCGAACCACTCGAACAGCATCAGGTAGAGCACGAACCCACCTCCTCTTTCAGCCGTTCGATGAACTGCTCCGTGCGGGCCGAACGAGAGCCCTTGACCAACAGCCAAGTGCGCGGCGAGAGCCGCGACTTCAGAGCCTCGAAAAAGCGGTCCGGGTCCCGCTCCCAAAAACCGTCGATCCCGCCAGCCCGAGCCCCCTGGGCCGCGGCTTCGACGCGGGACTCGGGCGGACCGAACGCGCCCAGAAACCGGGCTCCCAGTCGGGCCGCGTGCTCGCCCACCGCTCGGTGCTCCCGGTCCTCGAAGCCTTCGATCTCGTTCATGGCCCCCAGGGCCAGACCAAAGGGCGCCCCCGCCGAGCCGGCCCGTTCCGCCACCGCGTCGAGGGCGGCCACCACCGAGCCCCGGTTGGCGTTGTAGGACTCGTCGACGACGACGACGTCGCCGATGGTCTCGGTCTGGCCCCGGCCTTCCAGGCCGGTCATTCCCTTCAAGGCCTCTGCTGCCGCCTCCGGCGTGGGCCGAACGTCCGGCGGCAGGGCCAGGCAGGCGGCCCAGGCAGCCGCCAGGTTCCGGGCTTGATGGGCGCCCGGCAGGGGAAGTTCCCAGGTGGTGGTCTGCATGCCCTGGCGCAACACCACCCGCTGTCCCCCGCCATCCCTCCAGGGCACCCGCTCCACCAGCCGGACATCCGCGTCCGGGTGCTCGCCGAAGGTGACGGCCGGCCCCCGAAAGCAGGCGAGCTGACCCATGACCCGTTCGTCCTCCCGCAGACCGACCCGCACCGCCCCGGGAGCGCCTTCGTAGATTTCGCCCTTGGCCCGGGCGATGGCTTCCATGGAGCCCAGTCGTCCGATGTGGGCCGGGCCGATGTTCAAGATCATCGCCACGTCCGGTTCGGCCATGCGGGCCAGATCTCGGATCTCGTCCGGCTCGTTCATGCCGAGTTCCAGGACCGCCACCGGCTCCTCCTGCAACCCGAGCAGGGCCATCGGCGCACCGATCCGGTTGTTTTGGTTGCCAGGGGTCTTGCCGACCGGCCCGGCCGCCCCGAGCAGCACCGACAGCATCTCTTTGGTGCTGGTCTTGCCGTTGCTGCCCGTGAGGGCCACGACCCGTCCGCCCCAGCGACGGCGGTGGTGGGCCCCCATGAACCGCAGCGCGGTGAGGGGATCGTCGACCCGAATCCGGGTCGCGGGCGCGTCGTCCGGAAGGGCCCGGTGGTCCACCAGGGCTGCCACCGCGCCCCCGTCCGCAGCCGAAGCGAGGTGATCGTGTCCATCGAAACGCGCTCCGCGGAGCGCCACGAACAGCCCGCCGGGCAACGGCTCCCGGCTGTCGGTCCCGATCCGGTCGATCGAACGGTCCGGCCCCTCGAGGACCCCGCCCACCGCCGAGGCCAGCTCGGCCGCCATCCATCGACCGAAACGAACGATCACGGCTCGGCCCCTCCAGGATTCGAAGGCTCCTCATGGGTCTCGCCGACGATGTCCGGCTCGATGTCCACCGACTCCACCACCTGAAGAACCTCGACCTCGCCCGAGCCGGGAACCGGTGGCGGCTCGGGCGCCGGCGGAA
The DNA here is from genome assembly GCA_031800475.1 of Myxococcales bacterium LLY-WYZ-16_1. GTDB lineage: Bacteria > Myxococcota > Kuafuiibacteriia > Kuafuiibacteriales > Kuafuiibacteriaceae > Kuafuiihalomonas > Kuafuiihalomonas phototrophica. Next base: position 10,276 of record DAPKRQ010000146.1, on the reverse strand, counting down.
GCCCCAGCAGCGTGCGCCGGGCCGCGTCTCGGTCGTCGAACGGGACCGTTCGATCTTGCAGCTCTTGCCGGGTTTCATGACCCTTGCCGGCCAACAGGACCACGTCGTCGGGTCCCGCCCACTTCACCGCCAGCTGGATCGCTTCCCAGCGGTCGAGCTCCACCTGGAAGGCCTGCTCCGGCGCTCGGTCGGGGCGGTCTTCGGGCCCGAGTTCGCGAAAGCCCCCCTCACGCAGTCCGGCCGCCGCTTGTTCGGCGATCTGGGCGGGGTCTTCGCCGCGCGGATTGTCGGAGGTGAGGACCGCCGCGTCCGCGCCCTCGGCCACGGCCCGACCCATGGCCGGTCGCTTCTCGGCGTCTCGGTCGCCGCCGCAGCCGAAGACCACGATGATCCGCCCCCGAACCAGAGGCCGCAAGGACGCCAGGACTCGACCCAGGGCGTCTGGGGTGTGGGCGTAGTCGACGAAGACCTGACGGGGGTCTTCGGTCACCACCTTCTCCATGCGCCCCGGAACCGCGGTGAGCTGTTCGAGACCGGACCGAATCCGGGATTCGGAAAAGCCCATGGCTTGGGCCATGCCCACCGCCACCAGCACGTTCGTCAGGTTGTGGGCCCCGACCAGCTTCGATTCGAGCTCCATCACTCCTTTGCTGGTCTCGATGGCCATCCGGATTCCGTCGAGCGAACAAGCCGAGTCTCGGACCCACAGGTCCGCTTCCCGATTGCCCTCGGCAGACACCCGCAGCGACTTGCCACCCCAGGCCTCGATCATGGCTTCGCCTTTGGGGTCGTCCACGTTGACGACGGCCATTCGGCCTCGGGCCTGGCTGCGCTCCAGGCACCGGGAGAACAGAAGCGACTTCGCTTCGAAGTACTTCTCCATCGTCTCGTGGTAGTCGAGATGATCCTGCGACAGGTTGGTGAAGCCAGCGACCTTGAAGTGAACTCCGGTCACGCGGTGCTGGTCCAAAGCGTGACTCGAAACCTCCATGACCACGTGGGTCACGCCGGCGGCCAGCATCTTTGCGAGATTCTTTTGAAGCGCGACCGGCTCCGGTGTGGTGTGACCCGTGTCCCGCTGTGCGCCTGCGAAGCGACTGCCCAAGGTGCCGACCGACCCGGTCTTCTTGCCAGCATGGAGCAGAATGCTTTCCAACAGCTGGACCACCGTCGTCTTGCCGTTGGTGCCGGTGACGCCGGCGACCACCATGTCGCGAGAGGGCTGGCCGTACAGGTTGGCCGCGGCCAGCGCCAGCGCCCGCCGGGTGTTCGGAACCAGGACCACGTTGGGACGACTTTCGAACTTCGGATCCACCCCGTCCGGCCAGCTTTCGGCGATCACCGCCCTGGCCCCCTGTTGAACGGCGGACTCGATGAAGGCGTGCCCGTCGTGGCGGGCCCCCCGGAGGGCGACGTAGACGTCCCCGTCCCGGACCTGCCGGGAGTCGGCGGTCAGGCCCTCGACCTCGGTTTCGAAGCAGCCTCGCCGATCGGAGATGGCGATGCCGCGGATGACGTGTTCGAGCTTCATGGCTGTGCCGTCGAGCGCCCTCACCGCGGAGCCAGGGTGAGCCGCCAGGTGGCCCCGGGCGGGACCGCAGCCCCGGCCGCGGGCGACTGTTTGACGACCCGCCCGGTCCCCCGCACGTCAGGGGCGCACTTTGCCTCTCGGCACCGCTTTAGCACTTCACGCAGCTCCAAGCCCGTCAGGTCGGGCATCGATTCCGCCTCCCCCGTCTCCGGGGGAAGCTCCAGACCGAGCAGCCGCCGGGCCTGGGGAGACAGGTCCCCCGCTGCCAAAACCGGATCCGAAGCCGTGGGGCGGTCGTCGGTCCGGCGGCGTTCGGCCGGAAGGGGCACGGGGACCGCAGCGGGGTCGGCCGAACCGGCGGCGCCCTCTGCCATGACCCTTCCCCGGGCATGCAGCGCCACTTTCGCGATGCGCCGAAACGCCGGCGCCGCCACCACTCCACCGTGGTGGTTTTTGCGGGGTTCGTCCAAGAGCACCAAACCCACGAACTGGGGATCGTCCGCCGGCACGATGCCCACGAAGCTCGCCACGTAGCGGTCGTCCGCGTAGCGCCGGGTCTTCGGGTCGACTTTTTGGGCGGTACCGGTCTTTCCCGCCACCGATACGCCCTCGATCCGGGCCCGCTGGGCGGTGCCCGACTCGACCACGGTCTCCATCATGCGTCGCACGGTCCGGGCCGTCTTGCGAGAGATCACGCGCTGGGGCTCGGGCCGGCGAAAGGGCCGCAGGCGATCGCCCTCGATGACGCCGCGCACCGCCCGCGGCGACACCATGAGGCCGTCGTTGGCCACCGCGCCGATGGCCCGCACCAGCTGCAGCGGGGTCACCGCGAGCCCCTGACCGAAAGCGATGTTGGCCAACCCGATGTCGCTCCACTGGGACGGGTCCCGAAGCAGTCCATCGAGCTCCCCGGGCAGTTCCACCCCCGTAGGCTCCGACAAGCCGAACCGAACCAGCCACCGATGGAGCCGCTTCTTTCCGAGTTCGACCCCGACCTTGGCGGAGCAGATGTTCGAGGACACCCGCAGCACGTCGGTCAGGCTCAGCTTGCCGTAGCGGTGGTTGCCGTCCCGGATGGTCCGTCCGCCGAAGCGCCAGCTGCCGTCTTCGCAATCGATCTGATCTCGGGGTCGAAACAGGCCCGTTTCGAGGGCTGCGGCCAAGGTCACGACCTTCATGGTCGAGCCGGGCTCGTACACCGCGGACAGGGCACGGTTCAGCTGCTGGTCCGGATCGGTGGCCGCCAGATTGTTCGGGTTGAAGGTGGGCCACGAGGCCAGCGCCAGCAGATCGCCGCTCGGTACGTCCATCACCACCGCCACCCCGGCCCGGGCCTCGTAGGTCTGGACCGCTTTCTGCAGCTCGCTTTCCGCCGCATCTTGGATCTGTCGATCGAGGGTCAGGACCAGAGCCCGGCCGGCCAGGTCGGCAGGGGGCACGTAGCCATCGGTGAGGGCCCGGTTGCCGATGCCGTCGCGGATGGCCGAAATCGAAGCCCGACCGCCCCGAAGGATGCGATCAAACGTCTTCTCCACGCCGCTTCGGCCTTGGCCGTCGATGTTGACGAAGCCGAGCACGTGGGCGGCCAGCTCCGTGTTGGCGTAGTAGCGCTTCGGCTCCGGGTGGGTGCCGACCCCCTCGATCTCGAGCTGCCGCACCCGGCTCGCCACGGCCGGGTCGACCCGCCGCACCAGGTAGGTAAAAGGCCGGTCCGAATCCAGCCGAGCCCGGATCCGGCGGGCCGACAGCCTCAAGACCGGAGCGAGGGCGCGAGCGGCTCGACCCGGGTCTTCGATCCGTCTCGGCTGGGCGAAGACCGAGTCGACGTCCACCGACACGGCCAAAGGCTGGCGGTGGCGGTCGAAGATCGTGCCCCGCTTGGCCTGCACCGGCTGGACGACGTTCGCTTGTCGGGTGGCGACCGCACCGTACCGGGCGCCTTCGAACAGCTGCAGCTGGCCGGCTCGGCCCAGCAAAACCAGGCCGAGCATGCCGAGCACGAGTTCCACCACACGCTGCCGAACGCCCAGGGCAGCCCGCTGCGCCCGGGAAGGACCGACCCTCGCCGGCGTTTTGCGCCGGGCAGCTCGGCCGGACCACCAGGCCCAGACGCGCCCGATCGTGTTTCGAAAACGGACCGATGGGCGGGTGCGAGAGGCCTTGCGCTTTGGCGCACCGGCCCGACCCTTGGTCTTTTTCTCGGGCTTCGAGCGCCTGGACGCTCCGGCGGCACGGCTCGCGTCCCCGCCGGCTCTGCGGTCCGAAGTCGACCGACCCTTGCCCTGACGGGCCTGTTGGCGTGCGCGGCGAACCTCCCGGCGGTTTCCGAGGCGCCGCGGGAGCGTGTCCGGATCCAGGTTGGCGGTTCGGCTCACCGGGTCCCCCTTTCCGTCCCCGCCCGGTCGTCTTCGGAGACCGGGCGCACCCGCAGGTCTGCCGGTTCCGGCAGCTGGATCGACCGGGTGGGCGGAGCCATGTCCGCTTGCTCGGCCAAACGGCGCAGCCGCTCCGGCGCCTGCAGGGCGCCGACCTCGACCTGAAGGGCCTGCCGTTGCTCCACCAGCCGCTGGTGTCGCTCGGCCTCTTCCGCCAGCAGGTAGCCCAGCTCGACGGTCTCGACCCGGGCCCACACCAGGACCAGCGAGGCCCCCACCACCGGCATCGTCACCAAAGCCAGGCCCGGCAGCATCCAGGCGGGGCGGCCTTTTGTCGCGCTTCGTTTCACACCGACTCCTTTCGTCGGGCGGCCCGAAGCTTGGCGCTGCGGGCCCGTGGATTCGATCGAATCTCTTCGGCGGAGGGCCGGATCACCGACCGATGGAGCGGTTGCCATGGCCCCTCGGCCGGCGACACCGGCAGATGGCGAAGCTCGGCCCGGGGCGCCGGCCCCGAGAAAGCCCGTTTGACCCGGCGATCTTCCAGGCTGTGAAAGCTGATGATCGCCACTCGGCCTCCGGTCCGGATCCGGCCCGGAAGGCTCTGTAGCAAGGCGTCGACCTCCTCGAGCTCTCGGTTCACCGCGATCCGAAGGGCCTGAAACACCCGGGTCGCCGGGTGAACGCTGGCCTCCCGGCGGGCGGGCAGGACCGATTCCACGGCCCGAGTCAGATCCTTGGTCGTGACCAGCCGGCCGCAGTCCCGGGCGGCCAGGATCGCCCGGGCCACCGCCTTCGGCCGTTCGATCTCGCCGAACGATTTCAATATGGTCGCCAGTCCGGCGCCGTCGATCCGGTCGATGAGTCCCCCTGCGTCCTCGTCCTCCGTCGGGTCCATGCGCATGTCCAAGGGCCCCTCGGCCCGAAAGCTGAAGCCGCGCTCCGGCGCATCGAGCTGCAGCGATGACACACCCAAGTCCGCAACCAGGCCATCGATCTGGTCGATACCCAGCCCTTCCAGGTGGGCGTCGAGCGCCGAGAAGGGGCCATTCACGAAGTCGACCCGCCCCGCAAAGCCGGCCAGCCGCTGGCGGGCCCGGTCCAACGCGTGCGGGTCGCGGTCGATGGCCACGACCCGACCATCGGGGGCCGAAGCCTCGAGCAAAGCCTCGGCATGACCGCCGAGACCGCACGTCGCGTCCACCCAAATGCCGCCCGGCACGACATTAAGCTGTCGAATGGATTCATCTCGAAGGACCGTTGTGTGTTCTGGCTGGCTCACAGGCCCATCTCCGCGAGAGCGGCCACCAGCTCGGGCCCGACCCGCTCGTGTCGAGGCTCCATCTCGGCCTCCCACCGCTCCTTTGCCCAGATCTCGATGTTCTTGAGTGTGCCGACCCAGAGCACGTCCCGATTCAGCCCGACGTCTTCCCGATGCTGCTGCGGCAGGAGCAAGCGACCCTGCTTGTCGATCGGACAGTCCCGGGCGTTGCCGACGTACAGTCGCCGCACGTCGGCTGCTTGCGGATGAAACTGGGGGAAGGCGTCGAGCTTGTCTTCGAAGCGGCGCCACTCCGAGACCGGCGAAGCGACGAGGCAAGGCGCGGTCAAGTGGGGCGTCACCACCAACATGTCTTCGCCCGCTTCCGCCAGCGCACGACGAAACGGGGCCGGAAGGGCCAATCGACCCTTGTCGTCCAGCGTGTGTTCGAACCGCCCCCGAAACAAACCGTGCTCCGCCCTGCCCCACTTTATGGATCATTTGGTCCACTTTGATCCACTTCTCCCCACTTGGGGGGAACCTAGAGACCTGCTTTGGGGGGGTCAACCTGGGCGATCGTCTGCCGCCACCCTTCCCCACCTGCTTCAGTGTTCAGCGCCCTTCGCCGTTCCGTCCGGCGGGCGAGCTTGCTAGGTTCGGCCCGTGGGCAAGCGCACCGCTCCTCTCGAACCGGCCCTCGAGGCCATGCGTCGGGGCGACCGGGTCTTGGCTCGGCGCAGGCTGGACGAGACGAACGTTCAGCAGCTGAACGCCGGCGACCGCACGGTCGCCGAGCGGATTCGGGAGGCGGGTCGAATCGACCGCCCGACGCTGTGGGTCGGGGTCGGCTGCGTGGTGCTGTTCGGACTGGTCGTGCTGATCACCGCGCTCAAGCAGCCCTGAACGCTCGCTGCAGGGGCGAGCCGGCGGTCTGCCGGCTCGGCTTGGTTCGCTGCGTCGCTCGCGTTAGGCCTCGACCCAGTGGGACCTTCGGCCGACGAGCTCCTGAGCTCCATCTCCTCCACCGTACGCCAGACCTTTCGAGAAGACCGCAGCGTCCTGAGCTACGGAGAGTGGTTCAACCTGCTGCTCGAGTCGCCCGCCCGGAACCTGCGCAGCTCCGCCCAGTACCTCAGAGATGTCTTCGACCACTTCGGGGTGGAAGAGCGGCCGTTGCCGCGGGGAACGGTCCGGCGCTACCGCCTGTTCGACGCGCCCTGGGCCGGCGGCGACGGCCGGGTCGCCGGCCAGGAGTCGGTCCAAAACGAGCTGTATCGCCTGATCAACAACTTCGTCCGGGACGGGCGCGTTTCGCGACTGATCATGCTGCACGGACCCAACGGCTCCGCCAAGAGCTCGATCATCCACTGCATTCAAAAAGCGATGGAGAGCTACTCCCGGACCGGCGAGGGGGCCATGTACAGCTACGCCTGGATCTTCCCCTCCGACAAGATCATGAAGAGCCGCTTGGGCTTCGACAGCGGTCCGGCAGGCAGCGGCAGCCGAGACAGCTATGCCCACCTTTCGGCGGAGCAGGTAGACGCCCGCCTACCTTGTGAACTTCGGGACCATCCGATCTTTTTCGTGCCTCCCCGGGACCGGCAGCGCCTCCTGCAGCAGCTGGTCGAGCTCGGTCGACTTCCCGCGGACTTCGTGCCCTCGCGGTACATCCTCGAAGGAGACCTCTCCCCCCGAGACCGGGCCATCTACGATGCCCTCCTCAAGGCCTACGATGGCGACCACGCCGAAGTGCTGCGCCACGTGCAAGTCGAGCGATTCTATTTTTCGCTTCGTTACGGCTCCGGCCTCGGGACCGTGGAGCCCCAAATGCACGTGGACGCGGAAGCCCGCCAGATCACCGCAGACCGATCGGTGACCAACCTGCCCCGTCCGCTGCAAACGGTACCCCTGTACGAGCTGCACGGGCCGTTGGTGTCTTCGAACCGGGGACTGCTCGAGTTCGCAGACCTGCTGAAGCGGCCGGCAGAAGCATACAAGTACCTGCTGATCACTTCGGAAGAAGCCACCGCGTCCCTGCCCCAGTTCAAGATCGATCTGGACCAGGTGCTGATCGCCTCCACCAACGAAAAGTACCTGGAAGCGTTCAAGGACCACCCGGACTGGATGAGCTTCAAAGCACGCATCGAGCTGGTGCGGGTGCCCTACTTGCTTCGCTTCTCGGACGAGGTCGAGATCTACGAGCGCCAGATCTCCCCGACCTCGTTCTCGCGGGAAGTCGCTCCGCACGTGATGGAGGCCGCGGCCATGTGGGCGGTGCTCACCCGACTGAAGTATCCGGACCCGGAGCATTTCGACGAGCCTCTGAAGGCGATCGTCGAAAACCTGAGCCCGATGGAAAAGCTCCGCCTGTACGACACAGGCGAGACCCCGGACTGGGTATCGGCGGCGGACGCCAAGGTGCTCACCTCCGGCATCCCACAGGTCTTCGACGAGTACCGCAACGTCCCTTACTACGAGGGACGGCTCGGAGCCTCTGCGCGAGAGCTGCGCACCGTGATCTTGAACGCGGCCCACCACCCAAACCATCACTGCCTGAACCCGATCGCCGTGTTCGACGAATTGCGCGAATTGGTCCGCGATCCGAGCCTGTACGACTTTCTCAAGCAAGAAAACCGCAACGGCTACCACGAAAACCAGCGCTTCATCGACGTGGTGCGGGACTGGTGGTTGGACCGATTCGACGACGAGGTGCGGGTGTCGATGGGACTGGTCGAAGAGGCTCGGTACGAAGACTTGTTCGCACGGTACGTGCGGCACGTGTCGCAGTACCTGAAGAAGGAAAAGATCTTCAACGAGGTCACTGGCGCCCATGAGGACCCGGACCAACATCTGATGAAGGAAGTGGAAGACCAACTCCTCAGCGAAGGCGAGGACCGAGAGGATTTTCGGCGGGCTTTGATCGAACGCATCGGCGCATGGAGCCTGGAGCACAGCGGACAGACGCCGCAATACCGCAGGCTGTTCGCGCGATATATCGAGCGGATGGAGGAGCAATACTACAGCCGGCAGCGCAAGGTAATCGCCCGCAACCTTCGAAATCTTCTGGCCTCCCGAAACGGCGAGTCGGAGCCGGAAGCCAAGGCGGAAGCAGACCGGACGCTGACGGTGCTAAAGGAACGCTACGGGTACAGCGAAACCTGTGCCGTGGAGTGCGTGGCCCACTTGCTTCGGCTGCGGTACTTCGATGCCGGATGACGGGCATCTACTTCTCGGAACCGATCGCTTCGAGATACTCGACCGGCTCGGAGCCGGCGGCATGGGCGTGGTCTTCCGCGCTCGGGACAGAGTGCTCGGCGAGGAGGTCGCGCTCAAGACACTGAGCCACCTGGATCCCCAAGCGATCTATCGGTTCAAACGGGAGTTCCGTCGGGTCAGTGAGCTGCACCATCCAGGTCTGGTGCGCCTGAAAGAGCTGCACGCCACTCAAAATGCCTGGTTCTTCACCATGGACCTCGTCGAGGGTCGAGATCTGAGCTTTCGGACCCCAGGGAGAGCCACGCAGCCGGAGTGGACCGAGCCGCTGACCCCGGGTTCCACTGAAACCACCCTTCCGATCGGCGGCTTCGACCAGGATCCGACCGAGCCCGACACCGCGGTATTCGGCACCCGCCGGCCCGACCCCACCTGGGCCCCTCGCCTGCGAAGGTTATTCAAACGATTGGCGGAGCTTCTGATCGCCCTGCACGAGGCTGGGATCGTGCACCGCGACCTCAAGCCCTCGAACGTGCGGGTGCGACCCGATGACCGGGTCGTCCTCCTCGACTTCGGTCTCGCCACCCACTTGGACGAAGAGAGCTTGGGGGCCAGCACCACCGGCATTTTGGCCGGAACGGTCCCCTACCTGGCTCCAGAGCAGACGGTGGGTGAAAAGATCACACCCGCCGCCGACTGGTACGCCTTCGGGACGATCCTCTACGAGGCCCTGACCGGCCGGCTGCCTCACGAGGGACCGATCTTCCAGCAGATCCTGCACAAGCAGACGCGGCGGCCGCCGAGCGTGCGGTCGCTCGTTCCCGAGGCGCCGCCGGACCTGGCGGACCTGGCCATGCTCTTGCTCGATCCGGCTCCGGCCCGGCGACCGACCGCAGCCATGTTGACCGACGTCTTGAGTCTGCGCCCGGTTCCGGCCCGCTGGAGTCGGCAGGTCGAGCCGGCTCCAAAGCCGCCCCGTTCGGCCGAGATCCGACAGGCCCTGACCCGTCCGGAGGACCGGCTCCGGATCGTGTTCTTTTCGGGCGAAGCACCGGGCCCCACGGCACGTCTGGCCCACTGCGCCGAAGGGCTGCGGGCGCGCCAGGGGACGGTATTGAGCGGACGATGCCGGCAGCGGGAAAGTGTTTCCTTTCAGGGCGTAGACGACCTGGTGGACCACTTGGGCCGCAAGCTGAAGGCCACCTGGCGCCATCCAGATGGCCGGGAGCCCACCCCCTCCATGGGCTGCTTGGCCCGAACCTTTCCCTCGCTGCGCCGGATCCCGTGGCTGCGGCGGGCCGCCGAGCGGGCCGACGAGGACCGGTCGATCGAAACCCTAACAGAGGGCTTCGTGCAGTTGATGTTGTCGATTCCGGGCAACGGTCCCTGGGTCTTGGCCCTCGACTCCCTAGAGGCCATCGACGCAGACGGGCTGTCGCTGTTGTGCGCCACCGCAGACGGCTTGCCGCCCGAAAGGAGCTGGATTTTGGCGGCTGCTCAAAGTCCGGAGCCCGGGCGCTGGCTCAGCCAAAGGCTGCCCCACGCCCGATGGATGTCCGAACGGACCGACTGAAGCGCGGGCCCGGTCGGCGCCGGCGAAAGCGAAGGACGGGTGTTCGAGAGGTCGCGGGTCCGCTGGACGGATCAGCGGTTTCCGAAGCTGTCGTCGTCCTCCATCTCTTCTTCCACTTCGATGGGCTTCGGGGCGAAAGGCGACACCTCACCGGGTGCGAGCCGGTTTCCGATGTTCTCGTCCAAAGGCGGGTCGGCTTCTTCGGGTCGGAGTCGATTTCCGATGTCGTCGGGCACCGGTCCACCACGCCGGGGCGCTACGTTTCCGCGCTCCGCCCCCCCGGAGCTGCGACCACCGCCCTTGCGCCGTCCTCCGGACCGGCC
>DAPKRQ010000145.1:0-11362 GCA_031800475.1 Myxococcales bacterium LLY-WYZ-16_1 | reverse complement strand
CCGAAGCCACGCAGCTGCAGACCGGGCTCGTGGAGCGCGGCTACGATCTCGGGAACTACGGACCCAACGGCGACGGGGTGGACGGCCAAATCGGTCCCACCACCCGGGCCGCCGTGGAGCAGGCCCGGGCCGACCGCGCGGAGCGGTCGGCAGTGCAACGGAACGAGACCTCCGAGGACACCGCCCAGCGTGTGGATGCGGCCGCAGCCGCCCTCGGGGGGCCCGAGCCGGCCAATGAAATCTCGGCCGAGCGCTTCAGCACCCTGATCGGTCAGTCGCGATGGACTCGGGCCGAAGCCGAGCAGCTGCAGCTCGGTCTAAACGAACGTGGCTACGATGCCGGAGAACCGGACGGCGTGGTGGGTGCGCAGACGCGGACGGCCCTGGCAGAGGCCAGGGCCGCCACCGCCACGCCGGCAGTGGCGGAAGGCGCTGCCCGGCCCGAGCGGCCCGGGGACGCGTGGGTGGTCGTCTACCCCGATTACGAAATCACCATGCCGGACAGGATCAAAGACCTGACCCAGGATCAGGTCGACAAGCTGCCGTTGGGGCACACGGACCTGGTCACCTTCGAAGACACGCCGGGAGGGAGCCGTCGAGCGACCCTGCACCAGTTCGGTCGCTACAACGGAGACCAGGGGAACGTTCGGACCCACCAGGTCGACTTGGACTTGGAGATCGACCCGTCCACCGGCGACCTGACCCAGGCATCTCGGGATGAGCTGCTCGCCCACCTGTCCCAGGAATACGGTTGGGGGGGGCGAGTCGAGGCCACCGAAGTGGAGAACGTGGATCTGAACCGGGTCGAGGCCTTCGTGGACGACTTCAAGGAAGAGTCCGCGGCAGGCAACCGGACCTTCGACATCCTGACCAACAACTGCACCACCTTCGCGTGGGAGGCGGCCCGCGCCGGCACCGTGGACTCGGCCGAGCGGGACGAATTGGAGGGACGCGGGCAATACAACCTTCCCGGCTTCTCGAACTGGGGCATGGGAGACTTCACCCACTTCGAGTACGCGCCTTCTGAACAAGGACCGGGCCAAGTGGCGGTGGACGCACCCCGCGCACCCGCCCCGCCTCCGGAGCCGCAGCGGCCGCACCCGCAGGTGGCCCTGGATGCCGTGGGGGATGTCATCCACAACCCGGACGCCGGGGCTCAGGATGCGCTGGTGGAGGCCGTCGGCGGAGAGGAGCAGGTGGTCGGAGCCCTGAACGAAGTGGTCGAAAATTCCCGGCTTCCGAACACGACCCGCTGGGCGGCAGATCTGGCGGCCTCCGAACTCACCACCGCCGAGCCCGAAGATCGCCCGGTGGATCCGCAGAGGGTCCAAGAGAACCTGGACACTTTGCGCAACGCCGCCGGCATGTACCTGTTCTCGGACCGCCAGGAGGTCCGAACCCACAAGGAGGCCATCAACCAAGTCCTGGTGAACGCCACACCGCAGGAGCTCGAGGCCATGATGGAGGCGGATCCCCGCATCGGCGAGGACCTGGTCCGGACCTTCCGCATGACCGACATGGCCTACGCCGAGATGGTGGGGGGCTACTTCGGCAACGAAGACATGGTGAGCTACTGGGTAAACGACACGCCGGACGTGGGCCGAAACGACTACGTGACCATCATGAACCCGCAGTGAGCGGGCCCCAGCTCGGCGTCGAGCAAGCACCCAGGGGGCTTCCGAGGCTGCTGCGATCTCCCGGGTTCCAGGGCCCGAGACTGCTTGACGAACGCGCCGGGACCGCCCCGGTTGGCCTCGGGGCCTGCATCGACATCCACGTGGTGCGGTGACGTCAGCGTGCGGGCAGTCCATCCATTGGTCGGAAGGAGAGCAAGTATGATGAATGGAATTCATGATGCTGCTCAACGAGCCCCGAGTGATGTTTACATCGGAAGGATCGTCAGCACCTCGAGGGCGGGTCCATGAGATCGAAGGGATGGGGGAGGCCCGATGTGAAAACTCCACTCGCCCGACCCGCTCCCCGGCGGTCGTCTCGACGCAACCGGGATTTCCGAGACGCGATAATCACCATGCGGTGATCCGTCTTGCAGACGCTTTTCGAACTCACTTTCCAATCGTCCGGAGCGCCGAATCCAAGACCGAGGGCCCGTCGGGCAAAAACGAGGATTTTGATCGGGGCGACTCCTACGGCCTGGGGAAATCCACAGCCTGGAGCGAGGTCTGGAAAGAACCGGAGCCCGTGCGCGCTCCCATGGACCCAATCTCCATGGCATCGGTTCAGGGGGCCCCACCCGGCACGGCGGCTGAGGGAGACCTTCGGTGGCTGCTTCCGAACGATTCCGAGACCGTTGAGGCTCACCTGAAGTCTTTGGTCCGAAAGGCCTACGTCGCGCTCCGGGAGCCGGAGCTGCTGCAAGCGGTGAACAACCTGCTTCATCAGAGCCGGTGTGAATCCTTTCGATGGATGGGCCCGACGGTGTCACGGAACCTGACGCTGGGAGATCACACCAAACTCGAGCTGGAGGTCCAAGGTGAGCGCCGCTCGGATGGTCAGCTGGAGTTGAAAGCGTCGGCCCACCCCAAGCTGCAGGCGATGATCTCCCGAGAGCTTCGAAAGCACTCCATCGGCGCGAAACGCAGCTTCGAGGTCTTTCTCGGTAACGGTCGTCCAGTGGACGATGTCTTCGAGACTCTACATCGACACTGGCCTCGGAGTCTGACGGGAGAGGCCTCTGCCGCCGATTGGGCTCCGTTCCGGAAACGGGCCGTTCGACGGGCACAGCTACAGGCCCACCGAGATGCCATCCTTACACTCTTCGACAACCTTTGGCCCCGAGACCGAAAGCCGAAGGTCCGGGCGAGGGCCCGCGCATCGCTGGAGAGATCTCTTCGTTCGAACAGTCAGCCCAACTGCCAAGAGTTTCTACGGGCCATCTTCGTGCCCGGTTCTCGGGCAACCGTCCGGGATATCGGTCGCCAACTTGCCGAAGAAGCCCGTTCCGACGAGACGAAGCGGATCCCCAAAACGACCATCGAGACCTCGATCGATCCCTGCTTGGAAGTCTCCACTCAGGCGAGGTTGAGGGGAGACCTGGAGCTCGACATCGAGTGGAACGAGCCGATCCGAAGCGGCTTCTCCGTATACGAGCTCCATGCGAAGGTTGAGCCTACCGGCGAGGCTCCAGTCTCCGACACGTCCATCTCTTCCGCCTGCATGCTGCTCGAACACCGGGTGAAGAACCAGAAGATCGGCCCACAGACCGAGTTGCCACCATTTCGGGTGGAGACGAAGGCGTTCGAGAGCGATGACGGAGAAGATCCGCATCTCGAGCGCCAGACGCGGGCGTTCGAGCGGGAGAAGGTTCGACTCGGAATCCGGAACGCCGATGGCTCGGCCGGGCCCAAGTCTGCGTTCGAATTCGACGGCGTCGTGTTTTATGGCACCGACGCCCTCGAGCCGGCGCGGGTCTTCGAGTCTGGAATACCCCCGAAACACTACGCGGACGTCTTCGACGTGGCCGCCCACCAAAATGACGACCCTCGGTCGGGCCTTCGCGGCAGCTGCATCTCCGCCGAGACCCCAGCCGGATTCGCGGGAGAAGACGGCTGGGTGTACGCGCTGGCGCCGGTGGGAGGCGCCGTCGATCTGCAGGTGCTGGATCATTCGAAAGACTCCAAACAGGCGGTGGGTGCATCGGGCGAAACCGAGTTCGCCTTCGGTTCCATGCAGCCGGCTCACGTCATCGTGGGCGCGTTTCCGGTCGGACCTCCGATCTTGCCGGACTCCCCCCAACATCGCCTCGGTGCGTTCCTGCCCAACCCCAACCTCGCTCCAAAGTTGAAAGACCGACTCCCTGCCCACCTATCGAAACACTTCGACGGCAGCGGAATCACCATCGGGGCGCGAGGATTCGAACCTCCGGCCTCTTGACCACTCAAAGATCGACGCGGCTGTACGTTCTTTTTCACGCTCCGCACTTCGTCGGAAGGCCTGACATCCTCCGTGCTTCGTCCAGTCGAGGTCGTGCGTTTCAGGAAATCGAGCATCCGCGCCACGATGAACTCGAGGTGTGTCTCGAGCGCGAGGTGCCCGGTATCGAGGAGATGCATCTCCGAGTTTTCGGGTCGCGGCGGTACGGGTGTGCTCCCCTGGCCGCAAAGGGTCCTGCGCGTCCCAGACGATGAGCGCCGCCGGAGGATGCTCGCGAATCGGGGACGCGGGCGAGCTGGAGAAGCCCGGGTTGGAGGGGTTCTCTCCGACGCGAAGGCATGAGCTGGGCCGAGCGCTTCGACGCCCCGCCCGGCCAGCGCATCGAGCACAAGCTCACGATGCGCTGGCTGGAGTAGCGGTCGCGGCGAGCACCACCTCGAGGGTGGCGCGGGTGAACGGCGCGGCGAAGCCCACGGCCCGGCCCGGCATCACGGCGCCGAACACCAGGCAGCCTACGATGAGGGACAGAATGCCGGCAGCGGCGCGCTCGGCGTCGGGCCGCTCGAGGCCGGCCCGGCGCAGCTGGTCTTCGACGCGATCCAGCTCTCCACGCAGGCCGCGTTGCAGCATGCCCTGCACCCGAGCGCTCCGGACCCCCTCCGCGAACAGCCCCACCCATGCTCGGGCGCTCACCCGGCCCTGTCTCCCCCTCAGAGCCAGCGCCGCGTCCACGTAGGCCCGGAGCCAGTCCGCCGGCTCCGTCTCGGCGGGGAGCTGGCTCCGGAACCGGGCGAGGAGGCCGCGGACCAGCTCCGACACCAGGTCCTCTCGGTCCCGGAAGTGGTGATGGATCAGCCCCGGCGCGACCCCCGCCTCCTCGGCCACCGCCACCACCGTGGCGGCCCCGAGCCCGTGCTTGGACAGCGCCCGCTCGAAGGCCCGCGCGAGGTAGCGCCGTCGCTCGGTCCGGTTGGATGGTCTGCCCATTTTCATATACTGGTTGGTTAACCAGTTTATGTCCACGACCCTCCCCTCATGCTGATGCTGAAGCGAGTCCTGGAATCCCTGAAGCCCCTCTTTCAGCGCGAGCCGGAGCGCGTGACCTTCGACGAGGTTGGCGTCACCCGGACGATGCGCGACGGGGGTATCGAGTACATCCGATGGGTCGACCTCGAGGAGGTCGGCATCGTCACCACCGGCGACGGTCCCTACCTCACCGATGTCTTCTGGCTCCTCATCGACCGCCACCACCGGAGCGGTTGCGCCGTCCCCTCCGACGCCCAAGGCATGGACGCCCTCCTACTCCGCCTCCAGGCCCTCCCGGGCTTCGACAACTCGACCGTCATGGAGGCGATGGGCTCGACCGACGACGCCTCATTCACGTGCTGGCGCCGAACCTCCTCGGGTCCGGCTTCGAGCGCGGAGGGGGCCACTCCAGCCCAGCATGTCTCGCTATGACTTCGCCCCCAGGGAAGATGTGGTGGCCCACATCCCGGCTTCGGAACGCACCGGTGCAACCTAACCAACCGGTTAATTGGTTCGCTACGCAGTCCCAGCAGGGAGTGGCGCGCTCGGCTGTCGGGATCCGTTCAGCACCGCAGGGGACTTCGAGGCGCTCGGGTTGAAACGGCAACTCTTCTTCATTTTCGAATCTGGCCTCGTTGAAAGATGGGACTCTACGAAGGTCCGAACCTGGACGGCGCGGTCGCCTCCGTTCCGGTCATCGAATTCACGAGATTCCGCCTGCTCGCCGAATCGGCTTTGGGCGCACGGGTGAAAGAGCTGATGGTGACCGACTCTCAGCTGCAGACTGTAGAGATCGTTCGCTTCGAGGTGACTGGTCCCCAACCGATCCCCTCGGGCGGAACAATCGAGTTCGCGTACGAACTGAGCGGATTCGTCGAACTCGACACATTCACACTCACCGACGGCTCCGGAAACGTCCCATCGGACCCCGACGGCGGCCCCGTTTCTTTGAGCCTGACCGATGCCAGCGGCACCATCGAGGTTGTCGCCGGTCCTCCCGGCACCCGCGAGTACGTCATGTTTGTGGACTCTGCCGGATACGGAGTCGCCCAGACGCTGCAGGTGCAAATCGAATGACTCAAAACTCCGTCGGCCCGGGGCCGACCCCGGACCCCTGAGTCAGGGATGGCTTGGTCCAGACGCGGTGCACTACTCCTCGTTCATGTCGAAGACTTCGATGACGATGTCGCGGGGACCCACCTACAGAAGGGCACGACCGTCGAAGGGAATCGAAGGCGATCGCCCGTCGACGAACACTTCGATGGTGCCTTCGATCGGCTGGTTGGTCAGGAACATGCGCGCTGGAGGCGTCGTTGACCTCATCCCCTGAAACAAGCCCTCGGTCCAGTCGAGTTGGCAGATGGAGAGGGTCCGGCCGCCCGTTCGATTCGCCACGACCGCGAGGCGCAGCGGCGGAGGGTTGGGTATGGTGCCGTCGGCGGGGCAGCCGTCGACGCCGGCGGTCACGGCCGAGAACACGGGCCCGGAGCCGACACCGCCGCGCAGCGATGCCATGAAGTCGGCGTAGAAGTCCGGCGTCTCCGCGGACGCGTCGGCGCTGCATCATTTTCGCACTTTGGAGCTTGGAGGTTCAGTGCTCCCCGAATTCCACGGGCCGCATGAAGAGCTCGACGACAGAGCTTCTGGGCCAGAGCTGATGTGGAACGAGCTCCATCTGGCCGTCGACCCGAACCCCGAGCTGGGGCACTTGCCCGCTTGCACGGTCCTCGCTCCCCCCGACCGGGAGGCCATCGCTTCCCGCCTCGGTGCTTCATCTCTACCCTCGAGTGTAACCATTCGTACTGCGGCCACCAGGGGTATGTCTTAGCTTCGGCCTAGACGGTCTTGACGAGTCGGCTGCCGATGCTCGATGCTCGATCCTCGATGCTTTGTCGTCCTCCGCACCAATCTGGGTGCTCCTGGTTTCGCAGGTCGGTCCACTCGATTTCACACGCCGGACGCCGTCCACACCGCTTCCAGAGGTCACCAACAATGGCCCTGACGGATTGAATCTGTTCATGCAGTTCGGATTCTCTCGCGGCTCCTATCGAAACGCAGTTCGTCTGGTGAATCCGACATCTTCCGATCAGTGCACACTCGCGTCGCCCGTCGAGCCGTCCTGCCTGTTCTACACCAAGCAGTGCGACATATGCCCGCCTGACCCAGACGCACAGCCGGGCGAGGTTTCGTGCGGATGCCTATCCGACGATGCATTATGGTCTCGACCTCAGCCACTGTCCATTTTGGTGGCTCCCGGCGGAACCACTGCACTCAATGTACAGCTTCGAACCGACTACACCGGCGACGGGATCTTCGATCAAACGCTCCACACCCTCGATGCTGACAACCTCCCCAGAGGGCAGCGACAGGTTCGCATCTACGATCTCGAAGGTAGATTCATACGCTTCGACTGGGAAGACATTCCGCAGGGACCGGATGGAGACTACAACGACTTCATGCACTTTCTGTCGGGACGGCAATGCAGTCGTGAGCAAACAGGACAAAATGAAGGCTTTCCTGATTCGGCCGTTCGCGCAGACCAAATCATGTACGAAGGCGTCGGCGGTGCCGGCAACATTCCTGACGATTGCGACACTTCGTGCCAGAGGGGCGACCCAGTTCTCCGCGGCTGTGGAGGGCCTGGACAGTTCACGGCCGGCGCGATGAGACACTTGATCAGCATCGGCGTGGACAGGAAAACGACCGAATACACCCGCGAGTCGCATGGGCGCATGCTCCATCTCTCCGTCTTCACCGGGGTGACTGAACGCCAAGGGCAAACCGTTGCAGTATGTCCAAGCTTGCTGTTCGAAGACCCCACTCCCGGCGTGAACGATACTTTTGTCGGAATCGAAAAAGGAAACGCCCAGGGCCCAGCGAGCGGAGGGATTTGCACCTCTTTCTGTACAAATCCTGCCCAGCCGACCGACGCGTGTTGCGCTTCAGCGAGGCCCGGTTTGTGGCGTCTTGCGTTTTCTCGGCAGATGGATGTCAGCGCCCCAGCGTGCCCGCCGGCCGCCCGCTCTGCCGAAGACCAATTCGTTTTGCAAGCCGAAGACACGAATACTTCGGCATCATGCGACTTCAACATGTTCCATGTCGAACACTACGAGGTGGCGCTATCCGAATTGTCAGTACACTACGGTGTCAATTTAAACAGCGAAACTGCACAGGACATCCTGGACCGAATTGGTGGCGTCAATCTTGACGTGATTGGCGGCCTAGATCCCAATCAGCCATTCACTTGTCCGTCGGGATGGAATGTTGAGCTTCTCGGAGTAAACACCAACATCGGGCAGATGGTCAAGCGGCTCGTATTGGATGACCTTGCGGCAGAGGAGATCTATAGTGAATACATCCGTTTGTAGTCGTCGGGTCGCCAGGAAATCTACTTCTGCTGCTTTATTGCTGGCTTCGTGCACCGCTACCGAGCAGGAAATCCCGATGCGGTTGGACGCGCAGGGCAGCCAAGTCTTGGAAGCGAAGGAGCTCGTCGTGGCGGGAGATCGTCAGGTGCTTCGAGATGCTGTCTACTGTCCGAAGCTTGACGAGTTCTGCGTGGCATCTGCTGCCCCAGACGGAGTTTTGCTGAGCTGCTCGACCGAAGGCGACACCTGGTCGCAAATGGCCTACCCGGGATTTTCCGCGGCCACAATCCTTTGTGACGCCAATGTGCGGTCTATCGTTCTTTATACTGACGACTTCGATGACGCTACTGGGTCCATCAGGTATGCTGGGCACAGTAACAGGAATGGCTGGGAAGAGTGGTTTTTGGAGAAGAAATGTACGGGGGCGAGTTCCCAGATCAATCACTTCTCCGTGCAAGACGGCGCTGGGATCATTGCCTACGAGGATGCTTGCGGACTGGACTGCTCGTCGACATGGGTGGCACACCGCTTGGCGGAAATTGGGCAGATTGGTTCCCAGACATGTTTGAGTGATCCCCTCGGCTTGAGGGTTGGCGCGTCTTTCCAAAGTGCGCACCCGTCGAAGCCGCTTTTCACTTACTCCTCTACCTTTCGAGATGTTGACGGCTTCATTCGCGCAAGAAATCACGTCGTTCTCCTGGGCGAAGATGGGGAAGTTGTCCAGGCACCCTTGACAGAAGGGCGGGCCTATTTTCCGTTTGGCGATGACTCCCTGCTCATCATCAGACGTTTTGGCGAGGGGGCGCGCACCCGATTTCGCCGGTGTGGGATGGAAGGGGAGTGCCTGACAGCCGGGTCGGACATCGTCATCGAGAGCTTCCGCCGCGTCCATTCGTTGAGCGTGAACGACGACTTCGCGATCATGGGCACACGCGGAAGCGAAAACGGCCCCATTCCATGGGCATGGCTCTTTAACTCGAGTATGGAACTGGAAGAACACGGCCCCGTTCATAACGACGCGCGAGCCGTGGGCAGAACTGAATCCAGTGGAGCTCTGAGGTCACTCCTCGTGGGGCCGTGTAGCGATGCTCCCGAAAACTTTTGCGCATCCATTGAAGCGTTGGACTGGTAGATCGATCCAGCAAGACGAGAGCCGCTGGATCTCCCCCGATTCGGTGGACAGTCAGTGGCGCTTACGCAGCTTTCAGCTCAAACTCGATCGGCCGCGAAACTTCCGCGGCAGCGAAGGAGCTCCTCCGAAACGAAGGGGCCCCTCGCTCCCTTCTCCGGAGTCGAGGCCGAAGGACTATGTGCGCGCGATGGGAGGGATAAAGGGACCCTTGGTCGAGCTTCGGCGGCCTCGGGAGGGTCGGAGAACTTCGACGTCAGCATCCCAGCGGCGTTCACCGAGGTGGCCTTGCTTCTTGTCAAGCCTGCCAACTGGGCACCATGCTCTGACCTGGACGGCCAGACTAGCGTGTCCGAGGAGTACCCTTGGAACTTCATGTACTGGGTACGATAGCCACCACGATGGCGGTCGGGTTGCTCGCCTGCTGCTCTGAGGCCCCGGGAGAGGGCCTTGGAGCACCAGGTGACTCTGGATTCCCAGACGACCAAAGCCCAATGCCGTCAGGCCCATCTGTATCCCCGGGGGCTTGCCAGGACTGGTCCGATGTGGCGGCCAGCAATACGCTGCCAGAGTCCACTCCAGACAGCGGCGTCTTGGCCGCAGTGGTGACCCCGGGGACCGTGATGTCGGAGTGCTTCGTTGTCGTCCCGGAGCTGCACCTGGTCCTCGTGTATCGAAATACGTATGTGTTTCCTGTCGATACAGCCATTTACTCCCTGACGGTATGCAACCGGTGTCAGGAAGAAGCCACGATGAGTTGGTTGGGTGAGCGAAACTCCGACCGGTGGGAGACCAGCGATGACACGCTTGCCCGGTTCGCCTTCTCTCCCCTGTTCGACCGCTTGAAGTTGGCCCCACAGGTGTCCTCAGAAGGAGTAGCCTTGTCGGTCGTCTTGGAGTCCGAGGACGGGAGTCGCAGTCGACCCCTCGGTGCTCCCACGGCCTGCGATGGAGCAGTGACCGCACCTGAGCCTCGTCCGGGAGCGGACCTTGTCACGGTGCCACTCAGCGCGGGTGAGTCCGTGACTTTCCTTCGCCCAATTCGCGAGGGCTCTGTTGGCGTATTGGCTGACGCTCGGCTCAGGGGACTTGGGTCCCTCGACCCCGATGACATCACGGACGGGTACGCAAGGTTGCGCTATCAAGCCCCCTTGATTTCAAACGATTGGGAAAGCTTCGGCGCTACCTACCCCATGCGCAACGCAATGGTTGCAGCCGATTTGCAACCCCCTTCCCCCTGCATGGACGTCTCGGGAGTCTTGGAGCAGGGAGACCAACGGCTCGACCTTGCCGCTCCCGTGCAGGGGTTCGACGCGTTCGTGAGGTTCTGAATGACAACTCGGCTGCGGTACACCCATGGACTGCGGGTTTCGTGTTTCGTTTCGCGCGGAAGGATCGTCGCCCTTCTCACTCACGCCGGGCCACAGCATTCGGCTATACCTCCTCGAGCGGTTCATGCGACGCTCCCCGACCCCATCGGCCACTTCTAAGCCCGCTCACGACGTCGTCTTCGAGGCGCGACGGGCGCACCAGCCTCCGAAGATACTCGGCCGCAGCGTGTGGCTCGGGAGCGGCTCCCGACCCTCCTCGTGATCACCCTCGATGCCGACGCCAGCAGGAATCGAAGGCCGCCAGGAAGCTCGGAGTCCTACGCTTCTATCCCCGCTCCTCGACCAACTGCACCAGCACACCGCCGGGCTCGAACACGTACAGGATGCGCTGCCCCCAGGGCTCGTCCACCGATCCTTTGTGCCGGAGCCCCACGAACCGCTCGTCCGCCGCCATGCTCTCGAGCTTCTCGGCCCAGCCGCTCAGGTCGCGGACGCCGATCTGCAGCATGAAGTTCTCGGCCCACTCCTTCACGTATCGGTTCTGGACCAGGATCTCGTCGTCGCCGAAGCGCACCCCCGCGACTTGGTCTTCGTACTCGAAGGTGATCTCCCCGCCG
>DAPKRQ010000144.1:0-4490 GCA_031800475.1 Myxococcales bacterium LLY-WYZ-16_1 | reverse complement strand
GGTGGGGGTGGGGGCGGAGAAACCCGCTCGCGGTCCCGGCCTTCTTCCGACTCGGTACCCTCCGATTCCGAACCCGAACCACCGTCCGAGTCGCTCTCGGGCACCTGGAAGGGCCGCGGCTCCGCATCGGCCCCCGCCCCGGGGGCACCGGGCTCGGGGGGAACGGTCCGCCCTTCGGGCGGTGCCGACCCATCGAACCCTCGAGGACGAATGATCCGTTCGTTGGGGGCTCCTGGGCCATCGTTTTCCGCCTTCAGCAGCTCTTCGCGCATGCTTTGCCGCATCCAGGCCAGGGGGCCGAGCTTCCGATCCCAGTCGATCGCCGCCCGGAATTCCACCGAGGTCCCGTAGAAGCGATTCACGAACTCGCGGCGCTCCTCCATCTTTCGTTCGAAGATCTTTCGAAAGTCGTCCGGACCTCGGATGATGTAGGGAGTCAAGATCAGGACCAAATTCACCTTCTCGATGGTCTTCTGAGATCGCTTGAACAGAAACCCAATCAAAGGAATGTCGCCGAGCAACGGCGTCTTGGCTTCGTCTACCGTCTCACGGTCCCGAACCAGCCCTCCGATGACGACGCTGTCCTGGTTGCGGACCGCCACCACCGTCTGGGCCGAGCGATTCGAGGTGATCACCTGACCGGTGACCTGGTCGATGCCAGCCACGTCCGACAGCTCTTGCTCGATCTCGAGCCGCACCGTGTCTTCGTCGTTGATCTGCGGCTTCAGCTTCAAGGTCAGACCGATGTCTTCCCGGTTGAAGTTGACGGCGCCGAGGCCCAGCCCGCCGACGTTTCCGAGGGCGCCGGCGGCCTGCTGGTTGGTTCCTCCGGCCAGCCCCCCCAGGGCGCCGCCGAGGCCTCCCAGAGTCAGTCCGGACGGAAAGGGCCGCTGCTCGTTGACCTGAATCTCGGCTTCTTCGTTGTCGATGGTCAGCAGGTGCGGTGTGGAAACCACATTGACGTTGTTCGTGCTCTGCAGGGCCTGAATCACTACGCCGATGGCTGGAATTCCGCCCTGTACGATCGTTTCGGTGCCGGGGAGGGTCGGGCCCCGAACCGCACCGGCCAGGCCCAGCAGGCTCGCCAGGTTCAGAGGGCTGGCGCTGTTGATCAGAGAACTGAGCTCGTTGTTGGGGGTGTTGGAAAGAATGATCGGTGAGCGCTCTCCATCGATGGTCGGAGCCACGCCGCCGTGCCACCCCACGCCCAAGGTGCGGTCGTTCGAGGTGGAGACCTCCATGATCACCGCCTCGACGAAGACTTGGAAGCGGGGCACGTCGAGTTCCGAGATGACCCGCTTCATCGACGAGAAGTCGCTCTTGGACGCGGTGATCACCAAGCTGTTGGTGGCCGCGTCCGCCGTGACCTGGACTTCGCCCTCGAACAGGGCGGCCGTGCCACCCCCGCCCTGAGCCGCCTGGTTGTTGCCGCCGCGGCGGCGGGCGTTCGAGCGCTGGGACTGACCGCTGCTTTGGGCCAGGGAAGACAAGGTGTTGGACAACTCCTCGGCGTCTGCGTGGCTCAAGCGGACCACGTGGATCTGGCCCTGGGTGCTGTCTTCGGGAACGTCCAGCTCTCGAAGCAGGGCCAAGATCTGCCGGAACGCCTGCTCCGAAGCGATGATCAGGAGCTTGTTCGTCCGGTCGTCCGCCAGGATCTTGGAGATCGAAGCGATGCCTTCGCCGGGCTCCGCATCCGCCTGGCCCTGAGCGCGGGCCTGTCGCTCGAGCTGAACCTTGGCTTTCGGGTTCTTCACCACGGCGCCACCCCGGCGGGCGGTCCGGGCTCCGCCCGATTGGGGCTCGAACACCTGGGTCAGTGTCTCGGCCATCTCACTGGCGGACGCAAACTGCACCGGCACCACGTGCACCTGCTCCAGGGCGCCAGGCCGGTCGATCTCTTCGAGGATCCGCTCGAGTTTTTCGATCACGGAGCCGTAGTCCGTCGCCACGATGATGTTGCTGCCTGGGAAGGGATGAATCTGACCGCCTGGTGCGCTCTTGAAAATATTCAGGTAGTTTACCACCGAGTTCGTGTCGGTCGCGTAAGTGAGCTTCCAGATGCGGGTGACCATCCGGTCGTAGACCGGAACATTCGAACCCTCTTCGTAGATCGGTAGAACCGAGCGCACTCCGTCGTTTGCCTGAATGATTTTGTAATAGTTGCCGGTCCTCGTGACAGTGAAGTCGTTCGCTTCGAGCGCGGAAAGAAAAGCTCGCCAAATCCCTTCGATGGAAACTGGGTTTCCGCTCAGAATCTCGAATTCCTGGCTCCGGATCTTCGAGGTGAGAATGAAGTTTTTGCAGGTCAGCTCGCTGATGGTCTTGACCAGCTTTTCGATATCGCCCTTGAAGTTGAAGATGCGCTCCTCACCCGGGCTCATCGGGACGCAGCCTTCGCTGCGCTCGAGCTGCTGGCGCAAGCGCGACACCGGCTCCGGGGTGGACGACGACGGACGGCGGGAAGGCGCGGGTGGCCTCGACCGGCGGCGCCGTTCCTCTTCCGCTTTGCGCCGCTCCTCGGCGTTTCGCTTGGCGGCGCCCCGCCGTTTTCGTTCGGCCCGTTGCTTCAAGAGCCGGAGCCGCTCCGCCTGGCGCTTGCGCAACTTTTCGAGTTGGGAGGGCGTCTGTACGTTGCGCGGACCGTCGGGTACCACCCGCAGCTGCTTGCCGGGCCGAACGATACCGGGCTGCAGGCGCTGCGGTGGGTCGTCGTCCTGCGCCGAGGTGGCGGAGGCGGGAAGCACCACGGAAGACACGACGAAGCTCCACAGCGGGAGTCCCGACCGAAGGAAACGTCTGTTCGCATTCATGGTTCAGCGGATGTTGTAGGTCAGCGTCTTGCTGCGACCGCGACGCTGCAAATCGACCGTGATCGTCGAGGCGTCCTTTAGCTTGGTGTAGATCTCGAGCGCCTTGTCGGGACTGTTCATTTCGTATCCATTGATCCGTTGGACCACGTCCCCGTTCTTGATTCCGATCTTCTGATAAAGGCTGTTCGGTTTGATCGAAAAGAGTTTGAAGCCGTTCGCCTTTCCGTCTTTGAACGAGGGTACGATCCGGGCCTGGGTCGCCAGGGTGTTCAGGTTGCTGAGGACGCTTTCGATCTCGGCCCGGGGGATCTCGTACTGACCGGATTTCACCTTTTCGATGCCGGCCCCGAGGTCCTTGCCGTCTCCCTTTTTCGATCTGGACCGAACGACCCGTGCCTGCCGGCGGGGCCGGGCATTGGCCTCGTCCAGGGACATGGTTTCGCAGCGCCCGTCGTTGTCGAAGTACACCCGGCGCCAGGCCACCCGGGCCACCCGGGCCCCCTCGTAGGTGTCGCCTTCTTGGTACATCTTGGTGCCGGTGGGCGAAGAGGCGTCTTCGAAGACCGCGACCGAGTTTTCCACTCGGCTCGACACCACGGTGGCCAACAGAGCTCCGGATAACGAGGTCTGTTGGCAGGTGCTGAAGTCCAGCTCTTCGGAAGAGCTGCCCTCGTCCTTGGCTTCGTCCTGGGCTTGCTGTTCGGCCTTGCGCTTGGCCTCCTCGAGGGCCTGCAGGTCTTCCCGCAGGGATCCGAAGAGATTGCGCTCCAAAAAGGCCTCCAAGGGAACCGGCGCCTGCGGCTCCGGGGCCTCCGGAGGTGCGGCGCTGGCCCGCGCGAGCACCGAAGAAGGGGGAACCTCGAGGCTTTGGCGGACGACCGCGTTCACGGTCCGGGCGGTCAAGAACCCGGCGAGGGCCACCACCCCGGCCACGAAGGTCCAAAAGTGGTTTTTGAAGTAGGCATCCAGCACCGGCCGTTCGCGCGCTGCACGCGGCGTGCCCAGGCTTGGTGCTCCGAAAAGTCCGGTCGAAATCGACGGTGGCCCGACACTTTGGCAGGCCCACGGGGGCAGGCTG
This sequence comes from Myxococcales bacterium LLY-WYZ-16_1, assembly GCA_031800475.1. Classification (GTDB taxonomy): domain Bacteria; phylum Myxococcota; class Kuafuiibacteriia; order Kuafuiibacteriales; family Kuafuiibacteriaceae; genus Kuafuiihalomonas; species Kuafuiihalomonas phototrophica. The sequence continues at coordinate 599 of DAPKRQ010000144.1, read as the reverse complement.
ACAAAGTGTCGGGCCAGGCCTCAGCCCGGAACCGCTCGAGGCGCTTCCCGGGCTCCGGCTGCTGCGGGGGGGATCTCCATCGGTTCGTCCCCGGCCCGGGCCTCCAGGGCGCTGGCCGTCGGCTCGCAGATCGTGGCCAGGGTGTACGCCACGCCACCCCGGTCTCCGTTCCACGCCGAGCGGCCCGCGTGCCGGGCCAGGTCCCCCAAAGTCACCATGCCGACGAGCTGCTCGTCCCCGTCCACGACGGGAAGCCTCCGGATGCGCTGGGCCCGCATGGAGACCGCGGCCTCTTCGATCGGCGTGTCCGGGTGGCAGCTGTACACCTTGTGGGCCATGGACCGCTCCACGGGGAGGGCCCACAGGGGCGCCCCTTGGGTGTAGGCCGCCATGCAGATGTCTCGGTCGGTGATCATGCCGACGATACGGTCGGCGTCATCGACCACCGGCAGGGCGCCGCAGTCGTGCTCCCACATCAGTCGGGCTGCTTCGTTCAACGTGTCGCCGGGCCTGCAGGTGACGACAGGCCGGCTCATGATCTCTTTTGCCCACATTTCGATCTCCTTTGTGCCGGAGCGCACCGCGCCCGACGTCCGAGC
>DAPKRQ010000143.1:0-11257 GCA_031800475.1 Myxococcales bacterium LLY-WYZ-16_1 | reverse complement strand
CGATGGCCCCCTCGCCCGACCCGGCCCCGAAGCTGGTGAAGCTGACTCAATCCGAAACGGTCCGCTTCTTCGATCACCATGACCGTGGCGTTCGGTACATCGACTCCGACCTCGATCACCGTCGTCGACACCAGTACCTGGATCTCGTTTCGAGCGAAAAGGTTCATCACCTCGGACTTCTCGTCTGGCTTCATCCGCCCGTGTAACAGCCCTACCCGATGCTCGCCGAATCGCTCCCGAAGAAATTCGGCAGCCTCGGTGGCTGCCTTCAGGTCCATCTTTTCACTGGCTTCCACCAAAGGGAACACAACGTACGCCTGATGTCCTCCAGCCAGTGCCTCGTCGACCCGCGAATACGCCTCGTGAGCCCGGTCACCGAGAAATAGCTCGGTCTGAGGAGGCTCGCGCCCCGGCGGAAGCTCGTCGATCACCGACACCTGAAGGTCTCCGTAAGCGGTCAGGGCCAGCGTGCGGGGGATGGGCGTCGCGGTCATGACCAGCAGATCGGGCGCCTCCCCCTCCCGCTTGTCGAGCAGGCGCTTTCGCTGGTTCACGCCGAACCGGTGCTGCTCGTCGATGACCACCAGGCCCAAGTCCCGGAACTGAATGTCCGGCTCCAGGAGCGCATGAGTGCCGATGACCAGGTCGACATGCCCCGTTTGCAGCCATCGCACCAAGGCCGCTCGCGACTTCGTGGAGGTGGATCCACTGAGCATTGCGACCCGATAGCCTTTCGGTTCGAGATACCGCCGGGCATTTTGATGATGTTGCTCCGCCAAGACCTCGGTGGGTGCGAGCAAGGCAGCCTGACGTTCGCAACGACGCACTGCCGCGGCCATCAAGAGCGCGACGGCGGTCTTGCCCGAGCCCACGTCACCGAGCAGCAACCGACTCATGGGCCGCCCCACTTCCAGATCCCGAGCGATCTCCTCGCACACCCGTCGTTGAGCCCCGGTGAGCTCGAACGGCAACAGGTCCCGCGCCAGGTCCTCGAACTGGGCTGCGCCGACCTGGGCGAGACCCGGCTCCGCCTCCCGGCGTTGGCGGCAGGTTCCGAGAGCCAGCTGAAACAGCAGAAGCTCGTCGAAGACCAGGCGGCTGCGCATGACCTCCAGCGCGTCTTCGGCGTCGCTGTCGTCCGGCGCGTGGGCTTTTTGCAAAGCATCGGCCAAACCCGGGAGCGACAGTCGCTCGCGGATCGCCTCGGGCAGCGGGTCGTGCACCCGGTGCGCACAACCCGCCGCCACCCGCTGCACGAGAGACCGCAGGGTGCGGTTCGGGACCCCATCCACGTCCGAATAGACCGGCACCCAGCCCGGAGCGTCGAGCTCCGACGCCGGATCCAGCTCCGGATGGACCATCTGTTTCATGGATCCGAATCGGGTCACGGCACCCGCGACCCGCACCCGGCTTCCGGACGGGAACCGATCGAGCAAGGCGTGACGAAAGCGGAAAAAGCGAAGGACCAATCGGCCGGTGCCGTCACCGATCACCGCCTCCAGGATTCGCCGACCTCGGCCCGCAGGGCGAACCGAAGCCGACAACACTTCGCCCTCCACCGAAACCCGATCGCCCGGCTGAAGCTCGCCGATCTTCTTGTCGCTGCGCCGGTTTTCGTACCCTTTGGGCAGAAAGAAGAGCACGTCGTGAAGGGTCTCGAGCCCCTTTTTGGTCAATCGCTCCGCGGTCTTCGGGCCGATCCCGTGCACGTGGGTCACCGGGGTGTGCAGCGGGGCTTCGACCAAGGGCTGCCGGCGCACTCCCGCCGCCCCGGTTCCCTCCACGGGTGGGCGCGGTGCAGCGGCTCGAAGGGCGGACCGAACGGAACCGGAAGCGCCGCCGAAGCCGGAACCCGACCCACCCTTTCGCGGCTCGGCGAGCTCCGCGGCTTCGGCTCCCCCGCCCGCTCCCGCTTTTGGCCCGGTTCCCTCGAACAGAGCCACCAGTGCTTCGACCCGCGTTCGCTTGGCCGTCGGCTCCAGGGCGTCGAGCCCGTCCGAGAGCTCCATGGCCCGGTCCGTCACTTCGGGCGATACGTGGACCTTTTTCAGCCCCGCCTGCAGCGCTGCCTCGAGGTTCCGCACCACCTGGATGTTGTCCCCTCGAAGAGCGAACCGGAGCGGGCGCAATACAACCTGCACCGCACTTTCGGCAGCGCCATCGGACCCGGTCGAACGGCGAGGGGCGGTCATGCGCTCAAACGAATTCGATCTTGGTGATCTCGTATTCTTTTTCGCCCTTTTTGGGCAGCCGCACGACCACCTCGTCGCCCAGCCTGCGCCCGATCAAGGCCCGGGCCATGGGCGCGGTGACGGAAATCTTGCCCGCCTTGATGTCCGCCTCTTCGAGCCCGACGATCTGGTAAGTCGACGCCTCGTCGCTGTCGAGATCGACAATGGTCACGGTGGCCCCGAACACCACCTTGTCGCCGCTCAGGGTCGACGGGTCGATCACGTCGGCCAGGGCGATCTTGGATTCGAGTTCCTTGATGCGACCTTCGATGAAGCTCTGCTTTTCTTTGGCAGCGTGGTACTCGGCGTTTTCGCTCAGGTCCCCGTGGGCTCGGGCCTCCTCGATGGCCTCGCTGACCGCGGGACGCTCCACGGTCCTCAGGCGCTTCAGCTCGTCCTTGAGCTTTTGGTAGCCCACTTGGGTCATCGGCTCTCGGTCGCTCATGCTCTCCCTCGTTGTTCGTCCTGGAGGGCCAATGGAACCAATTCCCCGGTCCGCATGGCCTCGATGGCGCCCACCACCGCCGCTGCTGCCGCTGCGGTCGTGAAGTACGGAACGTTACTCATCAGAGCCTGCCTGCGGATCGAAAACGAATCCTTGATGGCCTTCTTGCCAACCGTGGTGTTGAACACCATGGCTACGTCTCCGTTCACGATCCGGTCGACGATGTGCGGTCGGCCCTCGTACACCTTGTGGACCCGCTCCACCTCGAGTCCCCGAGCGGCAAGGTAGTCGGCGGTACCGCCCGTAGCCAGGATGGCGAAGTCGAGGGCAACGAGACGCTGAGCGATGTCGACCATGGCGGGCTTGTCCGCGTCGGTGACCGAGACGAACACCGTGCCTCCCTGGGGCAACCGCACGCCCGCCGCCAGACAGGCTTTGGCAAAGGCCAGCTCGAAGCGCCGATCCAGTCCCATGACTTCGCCGGTGGACTTCATCTCGGGCCCGAGGATGGGATCGGCGTTCGGGAACTTGACGAAAGGGAACACCGATTCCTTCACGGCCACCCCGGTCGGCTTCGGGTCATCGACCAGACCGAGCTCGTCGAGGGTCCGCCCCAGCATGACCTTCGCCGCCACCTTGGCCAGGGGCAGACCGTGGGCCTTGGACAAAAACGGCACGGTCCGGGAAGCCCGCGGGTTCACCTCCAACACGTAGATCTTCCCCTGGTTCACGGCGAACTGCACGTTCATGAGGCCGACCACACCGAGTTCCAGAGCCAACGCCCGCGTCTGGTCTTCGATCCGCTCCACCACTTCGGCCCCGACCGAATGAGGCGGAGTCGCCATGCTGCTGTCTCCCGAATGGACTCCGGCTTCCTCGATGTGCTCCAGGACGCCGCCGATGATCACCCGGCGACCGTCCGAAACCGCGTCCACGTCGAGCTCTACCGCGTTGGACAGGTACTGGTCGATCAGAACCGGCCGGCTCTCGATGTCGGGCGTGGCGTCCAAGGCTCGACCCATGTAGTCTACCAGGCTCGGCTCATCGTAGCAGACCTCCATGGCCCGGCCGCCGAGCACGTAGGAAGGCCGCACCATGACGGGGTATCCGATGGAATCGGCGATCCGGGCCGCTTCGTCCACGCTACGAGCCACGCCGTTTCGAGGCTGCTCGAGCCCGAGCTTCTGCACCAACTCCGCGAACCGCTCCCGGTCTTCGGCCCGGTCGATGGCGTCGGGCGGGGTACCGAGAATGCTGACGCCGAGCCGATCCAGGTCGGAAGCCAGCTTCAGGGGCGTTTGCCCTCCAAACTGCACCACCAAGCCCTCCGGCTTTTCGATCTCGACGATGCGGAGCACGTCTTCGAGGGTCAATGGTTCGAAGTACAGCCGGTCTGCCGTGTCGTAGTCGGTGCTGACGGTCTCCGGGTTGCAGTTGACCATGATGGTCTCGAAGCCTTCTTCGCGTGAAGCGAACACGCCGTGCACACAGCAATAATCGAACTCGATGCCTTGGCCGATGCGGTTGGGCCCGCCCCCCAGGATCATGACCTTTTTGCGGTCGGTGGCCCGACTCTCGTCCTCTTCTTCATAGCTCGAGTACATGTAGGGCGTCTCGGCTTCGAATTCGCCTGCGCAGGTGTCGACCCGCTTCATCACTGCCCGGACCCCCGCGCGGTTTCGAGCGTTGCGGACTGCATCGACGCTGACACCTCGGATCTCGGCGATCCGACGGTCGCTGAGCCCATTGCGCTTGGCCTCGCGCAGGATTTCGGCCGAAAGCTCCGGCGCCTCGGCAACCCGTTGCTCCGTTTCGACCACTTCTCGGACGCTCTGCAGAAACCAGGGGTCGATCTTGGTATATTGATGAAGTTCCTCGTCGGTCATGCCCTTGCGCATGGCCTCCGCAACCACCCACAGACGCTCGGGCCCCGGCTGCCGCAGCAGGCGTTCCAAAAACTCCGCGGCTCCCTGTTCGGTGAATCCCAAGGTGACGGGCTCGCCGGCCAGCTTCTGGATCGCCGCGGGCTCCAAACCGTTGGCTCCGTTTTCGAGCCCCCGCAGGGCCTTGCCCAAGGACTCCCGAAAGCTCCGGCCGATGGCCATCACTTCCCCCACCGACTTCATCTGGGTGGTCAGCCGCCGGTCGGTGCCTGGAAATTTTTCGAAGGCAAACCGAGGCACCTTGGTGACCACGTAGTCGATGGCCGGCTCGAAGGACGCAGGCGTCGTCCGGGTGATGTCGTTCGGGATCTCATCCAGGGTGTAGCCCACCGCCAGCTTGGCGGCGATCTTGGCAATGGCGAATCCGGTGGCCTTGGACGCCAGGGCCGACGACCGGCTCACGCGAGGATTCATCTCGATGACGACCATGCGCCCCGTCGCTGGGTCTACGCCGAACTGAATGTTGCAGCCCCCAGTGTCGACACCGATCTTTCGAATGATGCGGAGCGCAGCGTCCCGCATTCGCTGCATTTCCTTGTCGGTCAGAGTCTGAGCGGGCGCCACCGTGATCGAATCGCCCGTGTGGACTCCCATCGGGTCCAGATTCTCGATCGAACAGATGATGACCACGTTGTCCGCGCGGTCGCGCATGACCTCGAGTTCGAATTCCTTCCAACCGAGCACCGACTCTTCGAGCAGGGTCGTGTGATGAGGTGAAGCGTCGAGAGCCCACTGGACGTAGTTTTCGAACTCTTCTCGATTGTATGCGATGTTTCCGCCGGTCCCCCCCATCGTGAAAGACGGCCGGATGATCACCGGGTAGCCGATCTCTTCGAGAACCTTCCAGGCTTCTTCCAGCGATCCGACCACACCCGAACGAGGCACATCGAGCTCGATCTCTTCCATGCATTCGCGGAAGAGCTTTCGGTCTTCTGCCTTGTGAATCGCTTCGAGCGAGGCACCGATGAGTTCCACGTCCCATCGTTCGAGGGCGCCACTATCGGCCAGGGCGACCGCGCAGTTGAGCGCCGTCTGCCCCCCCAAAGTGGGAAGCAGCGCAGCGGGGCGCTCCTTTTCGAGGATCTTTTCGATCATCTCCGGGACCAGCGGCTCCACGTAGGTGCGGGCCGCCATCTCGGGGTCGGTCATGATGGTGGCCGGGTTCGAGTTCACCAAAACCACCTCGTAGCCCTCCTCTCGGAGGGCTTTGATGGCCTGGGTGCCGGAGTAGTCGAACTCGCAGGCTTGCCCGATGACGATGGGCCCCGAGCCCAGGATCAGGATTTTCTCGAGGTCGGTACGTTTTGGCACGAGATGCTCCGAGGCCCGGCGGAGGGCGCTCGGCGCAATGAACCTCCGCGGAGCGGTCCGGTCAACCGGCGATCAAGGGCGCGATGACCAGGGCCACCACACTCATCAGCTTCACCAAAATGTTCAGGGAGGGCCCGGCCGTGTCCTTGAAGGGGTCCCCCACCGTATCCCCCGTGACGGCGGCAGCGTGCTTCTCGGACCCCTTGCCCGTGTTCTTCTCCTTGTCCCTCGGCTCCTCTTCCACCTGCTTTTTGGCGTTGTCCCAGGCGCCGCCAGCATTGGACATGAAGATGGCCATGGCCACCCCGCTCACCGTGACCCCGGCGAGAAGCCCGGCCAGGGCGTACTTGTTCCAAAAACCGACGATCACCGGCAGCAAAACGGCCATCAGGCCCGGGGCCAGCATGCGCTGCAGGGCCGCCGCCGTGGAGATGTCCACACACCGCGCGTAGTCGGCCTTCGCGGTTCCCTCCATCAGTCCCGGAATTTCGCGGAACTGCCGGCGGACTTCCTTGATCATGTCGTTGGCCGCCGAGCCCACCGCCCGCATGGCCATGGACGAGAACAAGAATGGGAGCATGGCCCCCACGAACAGGCCGGCCATGACCACCGGGTTGGACACGTCGATGGCCTCGATGCGGGCCGTCGTCTGAAACGCCGAAAACAGCGCCAGGGCGGTCAGAGCCGCCGAAGCGATGGCGAAGCCCTTGCCGATGGCGGCGGTGGTGTTGCCGACGGCGTCCAGGGTGTCGGTGCGCTCCCGAACTTCCGGCGGCAGGCCCGACATCTCGGCCACGCCACCCGCGTTGTCGGCGATGGGTCCGTAGGCGTCCACGGCCAGCTGGATGCCGGTGGTGGACAGCATGCCGAGGGCCGCGATGGCGATCCCGTACAGCCCGCACACCGAGTAGGCCAGCACGGTCGCCACCCCGATCAGCAAGATCGGCAGGGCCGTGGACTGCATCCCGACCGACAGGCCCGAAATGATGTTCGTCGCCGGTCCGGTCTCCGAGTCGATGACGATCCGGTTCACCGGCCCGCGGTGCTTGGCGCAGTAGTACTCGGTGATGATCCCGACCAGCAGGCCCACCACCAGGCCCGCCACCGCGGCCACGAAGACGTTGAACCCGTTGATCTTGGTGCCCGGAATCCCCTCGCCCAGGATCAGCCGGGCCACGATGAAGGTCACGATCAACATGAAGCCGGCCGCGCCAAAGGTACCCACGTTCAGCGCGGTCTGTGGATTGCCGCCTTCTTTCGTACGAACGAAGAAGGTTCCGACGATCGAGACGACGATACCAACCCCGGCCAACAGCAGCGGGAGCGCCACCGCCCGGAACGCCGCGTCAGGGTACTGCGAAGCGTAGGACCCGGCGATGACCATGGCGCCGATGATCGCGCCCACGTAGGACTCGAACAGGTCGGCACCCATGCCGGCCACGTCACCCACATTGTCACCCACGTTGTCGGCGATGGTAGCCGGGTTTCGGGGGTCATCCTCAGGAATGCCCTGCTCGACTTTGCCGACCAGGTCCGCGCCCACGTCGGCGGCCTTGGTGTAGATGCCGCCGCCCACGCGGGCGAACAACGCGATCGAAGACGCGCCGAGTGAAAAGCCGGACAGAACGCCCAGAGTCCGCACGTGGTCGAGGCCGCCCGCTTCCGTGGTGAAGAAGGCCCCCTGGTAGTACAGCAGCACGAGGCTGCCGACGCCCAAAAGCGCCAAGCCCACCACGGACATGCCCATGACCGCACCTCCGCGGAACGCCACGGCGAGGGCGGGCACCAGGCCTTGGCGCGCGGCGGCGGTGGTCCGCACGTTGGCCGCCGTGGCGACCCGCATGCCGAAAAAGCCCGCAAGCCCCGAGCACAGGGCGCCGACCACGAACGACAAGGCCACCAGCGGGTGGGAGTCGGTCCGGCCCGCGTTGGCCGCAGCCAACAGCACTGCCACGATCAGCACGAACACCGCCAGGATCCGGTATTCTCGGGACAGAAAAGCCATGGCGCCCTCTTGGATGTAGCCGCCGATCGTGCGCATCTCGTCAGTGCCCGAGTCTTGCCGGTTGATCCATGCCGACGACAGGAAGGCGTAGATGAGGGCCAGGACGCCGGCCGCCGGCACCAAATAGAGCATCACTTGGGTGGTCATCGCGCCGGGCGGGTATGTTTCCTCGGCCGTTGGTCGTCAAGGGGGTAATCAGGCGAATTCCGAGCTGAACAACGGGGCGCACATCGGGCATGAGGTCGATGGCAATGCGCAAGCTCGCTGGCATGGCAGCGGTCGTGGCGCTTTCGACCCCGACCCTCGGCTGCCCCCGAGATCCCCTGGCCGAAGCCCGAAATCTGGAGCGGGACGGACGGACCGACGAAGCGGCCGAGAGCTATCTGGATGCGGCCCGGGCCGACCCGGCGCTGATGGCCGCCTGGGACGGGGCCGCCCGCCTGGCGTGCGGGGACCGGGCGGACATATCAGGATGTCTCGAGGTGCTCGACACCGAGCTGGAGCTGCTGGGCCAGGTGGAGCGGCACGGGGAGCTGTTGGCCGAAGCGCTGGAACGCCGAGGCCGCGCCCGTCTGGCTCAGGGGCTGGTGCACGCCGCCCTCGAGGATCTGACCCGGGCGCAAGAGGTGGCGCCCGAGCGGCCGTCGATCTTCGCTGCCCAAGCGCGGGCCTACTTGATGCAGGGTCGCCGGGTCGAAGCGAAGGAGCGGATCGAGCAGGCACGAAAGCGCGACCCGAGCCTCGAAGAGCTGTCCGAGCTTCACGAACTGATGAACCCGAGCGACTCGCCGTAGCGCACCGGCGAGCCGGGGACGCGGTCGAAGCGCACCGGACGCTGGCTGAACACGAGCACGCTCGAACCCAGCTCGAAGCGCCCGATTTCCTGTCCCGCCACGACGGACTCGTCGGTCTCGGGCTCGAGGACGACCGAGCCCACGTTGGTCGAACCGACCAACACCCATGCCATCCATCCGAAAGTCTCGTTTCGAACGACCAAGCTCCTTCGCTCGTTCCGAACGAACACACGGGGAATCCATCGAAGACCGAGGTCATTGACCGGATACAGGGCGCCGCGGACGTGCAGCGTTTGAACCACCTCACCTTCCGCCGGGGCATGCACCCGGTGGTAGTCTCGGGGCGACAGGTACACCAAAGCGAAGCTGCCTCCGGCAAACGGTTCGACGTCGGTTCCGGCCAGGAGCTCCGAGACCGCGAGCCGCCGACCCTTCACGGCGATCGTCGTATCCGGGCCCACCGGCCCACCCTGCACGAAGGTTCCGTCCGCTGGGCTCACCAGGACGCCCTGTCGCCGATCCACCGGCCGCACACCGGGACGAAGCCGGCGAACGAACAGAGCCTGCACCGACCGGTAGTCCGCCAGCCGACCCGCCATCTCGGTCCGGTCGATCCGGGCCAGGCGAGCGAAGATCCACACCGCCGGCGGGGCCGGAAGGCGCGCCAACCACCCGACGAAGCCCGAGACGGCCCGGGTCAGCGGGGCGCCGGGCATATCCCAGCCCCGTCGCGGGGCGGCCCAGGGGCGACTCAAGTCGTCAGCTCAGTTCGTCCAGGGCCTGCAGCACCTCGTCGGCGTGGGTCTTCGGGGAGACCTTCGGGAAGACCTTCCGCACGATCCCGTCCTTGTCGACGATCACGGTGGTCCGAAGAATTCCGACGCTGGTCCGGCCCATGAACTTCTTTTCGCCCCAGCTGCCGTAAGCCTGGATCATCTCGGCCTCCGGGTCGGACAGCAGCGGAAACGGAAGGCTTTGCTTTTCCTTGAACCCTTGGTGAGAGCGCACCGAGTCTCGACTCACGCCGAGCACCACCGCGTCTTTGGCTTCGATCTCCGGATAATGGTCCCGAAAACCGCACGCTTCGACCGTGCATCCGGGCGTGTTGTCTTTCGGATAGAAATAGATCACCAGGTTCTTCCCGCGCAGGTCAGACAACCGCACGGTGCTTCCGTCGTCGGCGGGCAAGTTGAAGTCCGGGGCCGGCTCCCCCTCCCGGAGGGCTGCCGGCGCTCCAACGCTCGCACCGGCCGCGAGCGCCGCGTCGTCCTTGGCGGCCTTTCGGCGCTGGGCAACCTTGGTCTGGGTCGCCTTTTTCTTGGTGGCCTTCTTCTTTGCTGCCTTCGTTTCGGTGGCTTTCTTTTTGGTTGCCTTCTTTCGAGAAGAATTCGTGACGGTCGACTTCTTGGTCGAGGCCTTCTTCTTCGCCGTCGCCTTCTTCTTGGTCGAAGCCTTCTTCTTGGTCGAGCTCTTCTTTTGGGTGGCGGCCTTCTTCTTGGCCGCCGACTTGGTGCGTGTCGCCTTCTCGGCGACCGACTTCTTCTTGGTGGCCGCCTTCTTCTTGGTGGCCGCCTTCTTTTTGGTGGCCGCCTTCTTCTTGGTGGCCGCCTTCTTCTTGGTGGCCGACTTCTTCTTGGTGGCCGCCTTCTTCTTGGTGGCCTTCTTTTTCGTCGCCGCCTTCTTCTTGGTGGCCTTCGACGGGGCTTTCTTGGCCGCGCCGGCCTTCTTGCGGGTCGTGCGCCTCCCGGATCCGGTCCGGTTCGTCTCGTTCTTCAGAGCCATGCTCGCTCATTAATGAACGCCACCGGACGGCGCAAGATGCTCCGTGGACCGCGGGTGGATCTGCGCGAAAGCTAGGTCAGCATAATCACGTTGCCAAAACGGCGCAGCGCCTCCCGCCCTGTCCGTTCGAGGCCCCGGTGGTTCAGCCGCGCACTGATCGGCACCGCCACCAGCGGCACCAACCGCCCGATGGATGACAGCCCCTGGCGCAGGGCCAAAGACCGGGCCAAGGCCCCCAGCACCCGAGGACTCGCGCGCACCAAGCCCTGCACACCGTGGGACCGGCCGATCACGTCGAGCACCGCGTCTTCTCCGGATGGACCCTCCAGAACCCGGCCGTAGGCTTCGGCGATGGAGACGGTGAGCGCCACCTGGCAGTACGTGAACAGCACCCAATTGAGGGGCACGCCGAAGAGCCCCGCCGCCCCGGTCAAGCCGCCTTCCACCGCGGCCACCCGGGACCACCGCTGCAGCAGGACCTGCGCCACCCGATCGTCGGATGCCTCCGGTTCGTCGTTCCGGATCAGCTGGACGTGAAAGCGCCCTCGGGGCCTTTCTTCGCGGATGAGATCCGACAGGCGGCGGCGCAGCAGTCGGCCCGGGTCGGGCAGCCGAGGCTCCATGGGACCACGGTAGCGAACCGGCGCCTCCGGGTCTCGCGGGAAACTCGCGCTGTTCCGCTCGACTCCCGAGCGCAGGTATGGGAGCGCGCTCCGGTGCAGCTTCGAAACCTCCTGTGGGTCTGC
>DAPKRQ010000142.1:0-27425 GCA_031800475.1 Myxococcales bacterium LLY-WYZ-16_1 | reverse complement strand
TCCGGCGTCTTCGGACGCCACACCGGCATCGGGGATGGCGGCCGCGGCCACCGCAGCCTCGTTTTCCCCGCCGGGTGGGGACGCTGGATCCGAAGGGCCTTCGGCCCGAGGGGCCGACCCGCCCGCACCTCCCACGAGGCCTGCGGGGAGCCCGAACCAAGCGGTGGCGCCGACCAGGCCCACCACAAGCAGGCCGAGCAGCGCCACCCAGAGCCCTCGGCTCCGGCCCTGCGGTTTCACTTCGGTCGGCAGCACCGGCGCCACTCCGGACGCCGGAACGGACGCAGAGCCCGGGCCGCCGGCCGGCAGCGGCCCCCCAGCCACCGGGTTGTAGGGCCCTGGCGCCGGACCGGTCGCCGCCATGGCTGCAGGCGCCGCGGCAGCCGCCGGCGCCGGAGCAGGAACCGAGCCCAGGGCGGCAGCTGGCGCCGCGGGCGCCAGCGTCGCAGGTTCGGGTTCGGCCAGCTCTTCCGCAGCCAGGGAGTCCAGTGCGCTGGCTGCGGACGGTCGCCACGACGTGTCGGTCGAGCTCCGTTCTCCGGTGGCCTCGGGCGCGGTGAAGCTCGGCATGCCCTCGAAGGACAGGTCGTCGGACGCCGGACCCGCCGAGGCTTCGAGGCGGGCTTCCCACTCGGGCAGCTCGGCCCAATCGGGCACGTGGCGCATGGGCATCCAGTCCGGCATCCCCGGTTTCCAGCACAGCGATTCGGGCCCCAAGACCCGTTCCACCCAGCGGGCCCGCACCTCCTCGAAGGTGAGCGGGCCCACCTGCTCGTCGCCCACGGCCACGAACCAACCGGGCGGCGACGGTTGGGGTCCGGGGTGGCCGTTGGTCGGTTCCGCCAGCCCGGCGGGCGGCTCGGGTTCGGGCTCGGGCTCCGGAGGCGCCCGATCCGATGCGATCCCTTCAGGCGAAAACATCGCAGCGAAGGCCGAACCCAACTCGGATTCGATCACGCTCTCGTCGACCGCACCGAGCTCCACGGGGGTGGCCTGCGCCGCCCCGGGCACACCCGATGCCGGCAGCGGCACCGGAGATGCCGAATCCGACGGTGAAGCTGCCTGCGTGGCAGAGCTGGCGGGGGACGGAGCTACCGAGGGCGAAGGAGGAGGTGCCGGCGCATCGAGGTCGAGACCCTCCGACAACTCGGTCTGCAAGCTGTCCTTCAGACCTCGAAGCTCGGATCCGGTCGGGATCGACGGGTCTTCCTCGACCCCGGTCGGCCCCGGGGATGGGGTCCCGGCACCCAAAAGGTCCTCGGCGCTCGGAAGGGAACCGCTCGGACCGTCGTCGAAGGACGAGGGCTCGTCAGAGCTGCCGGGAGCCGGCCCCACCAAAGTGGCTTCTTCCGAGGCCGCGTCGGCCTCGGGTCGCAGCAGCATCATCTCGCCGCACTTCTTGCAGCGAACCTTCACGCCCTTGCGGCCCAGCTTGTCGTCGGCGATCTGGTATTTCGCGCCGCACGCGTGACACGAGAATTTCATGGGGGGCCGAACGGGAACGTAGGTAGGACCGGAAATCGGGTCAAGCAATCGGCCAAAACCCGGGGGGTCACTGGACCCGGATCCCGAGCCCTTCGCGAAGGGCGTGATGCTCGGGGCTGACCGTGTACTGCATCAACTCCCACACCCGTCGCGCGTACGGTATCTCCACCAAGCCGTCCGAATCTCCGAGGGCCCGAGCCGCCGTGACCCAGTCTCCACACATCAGCAGGGCCGCGCGGCTGGCGGTGTGCTCGGCACCCTCGAGGTAGGCGCCCAGCCGCTGCAACTCGCCCTGCGAAAGCGCAGCCCGAACCGGGCCGTCGAGATGCTCCCGCAACCCGTCGGCTCCCGCCGCACGCATCGCTTTGAGCCAGTTTCCAACCGCCCGTGGATCCACGGGGTGGGCCACCCCGCTACCCCGGGGCTCCACCAGCTGCACGGCCGCTTCGACGGCCGCGATGAAGTCTCCCGCCCCGAGGGCCCGCACCAAAGACAGCTCGGGCCGCAGACAAGCCATTTGACGGGCAATGATCCAGGCCAACTGCCGGGGCGGCATGGTCTTGAACACCCCGTGCTGACCTCCGGCGAACAGCACCGGGGGCCGTCCGAACAAGAGCACCGGCGGCTGCACCGAGCCCGGTCGCTGGTAGTGCTCCACATCGCGCAGCCCCAAGGCCTGCGCGACGCGCCCCCACACCTCGTAGTAGTACGGACGGGACTTGGCCCGAGCGCCCAGATCCACCCGCTCCTTCTTCCGCTGAAGCTGCGCCTCTTGTTTTCGGCCGGAGAAGAGGTCCGGGAGGGATCGGGCCACAACCGTACAGATCTGGCCCACCGCGCCTCGGAGCTCGGGGTGCAGCACGTAGTGACGCCACTGGGAGTCACTGAGACTCCCCGTGGGCCACGACGCCGCCCGTTCGGCCAGGGCCCGGTAGGCCCGAACTTCGTCTTCGCTGGCGATGCGCATCAACACCAGGGCACCGAGGGCACAAAACGAGGGGTCGGTATGGCCCATCTCGTAGTGAAGCTCCGACAGCAGCCGCAGAGGCCCGGCGGGGTCATCGACCCGCGGCAGCAGGGTCTGGCAGATCCGGACCGCCTCCGCCTTCCGCTCGGGAATCTGCCGAAGCAAGGTGGCCAGCTGAAGGCCCACCTCCACGTCAGCCGGGTCGAGTTTGTGCAGCACCTCGAACGCCTTGGCGGCCTGGACCGGGTCCCGGGTCACCTTCAGGTGCAGGTCGCCGATCGAGCGCCACATGACGGCCCGCGCCTTCGCTCCCTTTGGCAGCCGCTGGATCATGTCCACGTAGGTCTGCTCCAACGCACGCCATTGGCGGGTTTCGAAAAGAATGTGCTCGATGCGCTCGAGGGCTACGCGGGTACTCGGGTCCAGATCGAGGGCTTGGTTGTACGCACGAACCGCCCCTTCCGCGTCTTGCTCGTGCTCCCAGCGCAGCCGCCCGATGTCGCACAGGATCTCCACCCGACGCCGGGGATCCTCTTCGTGGCGCAGCAGGGCCTCCCACGCCTCGACCGCCGCCGCGAACTGCCGGGTGGCTTCGAACAACGGAGCGAGCGCCGCCAGGATCCGCGGGTCCTCCGGAGCCAGAGCCCGCGCCTGCTGAAAGGCGTCGATGGCCCGATAGGGGTCTTGCAGGCGGTCCCGACAAGCGGTTCCCTGCTCGATCAGCGGAGCGACCCGTTCGCCCGGCGGCAAGGCATGGATCAGTCGTTCCCGGGCGTCGTACGCCCCCTCGGGATCCTGCATGGTGTCCGCCAGCCGAGCGGAGTCCTCCAGGGTCGCCACGTGGCTCGGATCGGCCTCCAACGCCTTGGAGAAGCTCTTCTTCGCCCGGTCGCTCTGACCGAGCTGCATGGCCAGGCGCCCCACCGTGTGGTGCAAGTCGACAACCTCGGCGTCGGTCAAGGACGCCCGATGATGGACCAGGATCGTCTGATGGACCCGTTGTGCGTCCTCGAGCCGGCCGGCTTCGACCAGGGCCGCACCGAGTCCTTCGAGGGTGGGAAGGTAGCTGTTGTCGCACTCGTAGCTCCGCATGTAGTGGCGGAGCGCCCGCTCGGAGTCGTCGGCCTTCTCGGCGATGTAGGCCAGACGGTAGTGCTGGCGACACAGCTCTCGCCGGTCGGCACCCGGGTCCAGGTACTCGACCAAGCGAGCGGTGTAGACCTCGGCCTTCTCCCACTGCTCGTCCGAAAAGAGCAGCTCGGAGATGTCCAACAGAGCGTCGAGATGGTCTGGCTTCGCTTCGAGCGAAGTCTCCAACAGCTCGACGGCGCGATCGACGTCGTCGAAGCCGTCGAGTGCTTCACCGGCGGCGCGGTGGGCCAGGTCGGCTCGCTCTTCGGGATCTGGGGTCTGTTCGACCAGGCGCACCAGCCATTCGAGGGCGGCCTCGCTCCGTCCTTCCTCGGCGGCCAGTCGGCGCAGTGCTTCCAGGGTGGGCCGGTGCGAAGGCAGCAGTTCGACCGCCCGCTCGAAGGTCTTGCGACTGCCCTCGCGGTCCGAGAGCCGGTCCCGCTGAAGCCCTCCGACCTGGTGAAGGAGTTCCACCGCCTCGGCCGATCGACCCAGCAGGTCCGCCTGCTGCCGGAGAAGCTCGATCATTTCGGGCCAGTCCTCTCGCTCCCGCCGGATCTCGGTCAGAGCCCGCAGGGCCGCCAAGTCGTCCGGCCGATGCCGCAAGGCCCGAGAAAGCTCCGCCTCGGCTTCTTCGCTCCTGTGCAGGGCCCCGTGCAAGACCTCGGCCAGAGCCACCCGAACCTCGGCCTGCTCCTGCGGCTCTTCGGTGACCGACAGCCGGGTCCGAAGCAGGTCGACCACCCGCTGCCAGTCTTCCCGCTGGCGATGGAGTCGCTCCAAGCTGCCGAGCGCCGCCGCGTGGTCCGGTTGGGCCTCGAGCACCTTCTCGAGCACCTCCAACGCCTCGTCCGGGGCCTGAAGATGGGTTTCGGCCAGATGGGACCAACGGATCCACCGGTCGACCCGGTCCGCGGCCGAGTCCAACAGCTCCACCTGCTGGCGATAGACGTCCCGCAGGTCTGCCCATCGCTCCTGTTGAAGGTACAGCCGCTCGAGCGAGGCCAGAGCTTCGAGGTTGCGGGGATCGAGACGCAACACGTCTCGATGGGCCTCGATGGCGTGCCCGATCTCGCCCAGGTCGACCTCCCACAGCTGAGCCATATCGAGCTGGTGCCGCACCTTTTCCCTCGGGTCTCGGGCTCCTTCGAGCCGGCGCTCCAGCAGATCCAAACGAGCCCGTGGACGGTCTTCTTCTCGATAGATTCGGTCGAGCTCGGAGTACGCGCGTTCGTGTCCACCGTCCAGATCCAGAACCCGCTGCCACGCGTTGATCGCTGCTTCGATCTGTCCGAGCGCGGCCTCTTCGAGCTCGGCGATCCGCGCCCAAAGGGCCGTCCGTACCTCCGGGTCGTCCGTCAGCTCGACCTGGTCCCGCAGGTGGATCCCCAAATCTCGGTGACGCCCCTGTTGCTCCAGCAGGCGGGCCATCAACTCCGACGCTCGAGGGTCGCCGGGACGTGTGGCCAAGGCCATCTCCAGGGGTCGCTCCGCCCGCTCGGGCTCGGTGCCGTGCTCCAGCAGGATCTCCGCGGTCCGCAGCCGCAGAACGTAGGCTTCTCGGAGCGGCAGCTCGTCCACCAGGTCCTCGTACAGGTCGACCAGGACGTCCCAGTTGTCGGTCTGGTCGGCCAGACGCTCGGCAGCGACCCGGGCGGTCTCGCTGAAAGGACTCTCCTGTAGGGCCGCGCACGCAGCGCTGAACGCCAGATCCTTCGAGCCGAGCCAGCGCTCCTGCAGCTCCGCCACCCGCAGTTGCAAGGCCAAGCGGTCATCCGGATCCTGGGTGGTCTGGATCCGCCGTTGCAGCAGCTCCACGAGCCGCCGGTGGTCGCCGTTTTGCTCGAAGAGGGCACCGAGCTTCTCGAAGGCGACCGGGTGGTCCGGCCGGACTTCGAGCGCGCGCTCGTACGCCTGTGCAGCCCCGGCGCTGCGACCGATGTAGCGCTCGTAGATTTCGCCGACCTGCAGCCAGACATCGGCCTGCTCGCCCGGGTCGTCCAGCAGCTCCGCCCGGCGTCCGAGCACTTTGACCGCCTCTCCGTAGGCCTCGGCCCGCATGAAGAGCGCCTCCAGCTCCATCAACTCGTTGGCGGTGTGGGGCTCGATGTCCAGAATCCGCCGGGCGGTCTCGGTCGCCATCAGCGGATCCTGCTTTTCGTTCAGATGGACCTGGGCGAGCTCGAAGCGGATCTGCTTGATCGCCTCGGCGTCGTTCTGGAGGGGAATGAGCCGCCGTAGCACGTCGACGAGCCCGTCCCACTGACCTTCTTGACGATGGAGCTGACGGAGCTCTTCCAGGGCCTGCAAGTCGTTCGGGTTCCGGCGGAGCAGCTCGTTCCATGACGCGATGGCCTCGACCGCGCTGCCGAGCCGCGTTCCCCGGATCAGGGCGAGTTTTCGCTGCAAACGAAGCGTGGTCTGGTCGTCTGCATTGAGCCCCCGCGTCTCGAGCACGTCCACCAGTTCTCGCCAACGGCCGGCCGCTTCGAGCGAGCGCTCCAGTCCATCCCACGCGGTCGGATGCCCCGGCGTTCGATCGAGCACCGAGCGGTAGGCGTCGGCCGCCGCCGCCGGATCTCGGGCTTCCAACAGCTGCGCACGGCGGAGCGCGAGCCGCTCCGCCTCCGGGCCGTCGAGCTGCGGCACCAAGGTGGCGAGCACCTCCAACAGCTCGTCCCCTTCCGAATCCGCATCCAGGAGTCGAACCAGGGCCCGCCCGACGCTGGGGTCCGCGGGGTCGAGGGCCCGTGCCTCGCGAAACGCCGTCAAAGCCTCTTCGCGCTCCGAAAGCCGATCCGCCCACAGGTGGCCGAGCTCCATCCAGGCTTGGACGCGCTCGCCGGGATCGGCCTGGCTGCGCGAAGCCCGCAGTTCGAGGATCTCGGCCAGCGCGGCCCACTTTTCGGACCTGCGGTAGAGGTCTTCCAAGGCTGCAGCGGCCTCCCGGTCTTCGGGTGAGAGGGCTCGGACCTTTTGCCAGGCGCCGATGGCGTCGTCCACGTCGGGCGACATTCGTCCCAGTGCCCGCCACAGCTCCGCCGCCACCTCCGGCGCCAGGTCTTCGGCCAACAGGGTCTGGTAGGTGTCCTGCACCTCATCGACGAGTTCGAGCTCGGCGCCGAGCGTCTCGAAGCGCTGCCGGAGATCCGGTCTTCCGGGTTGGGCGGAAACCGCCCGGGACACCGCCATGAATGCCAGGTCCGACTGCTCCAGTTCTTCCGAGTAGATCCAAGCGATCCGGGACCACAGATCGGCCCGTTCGGCACCGGCGTCGACGGCTTCGGCTTGGGCTCGCAAGGCATTGATGCGACCGGCCGGGTCGTGGGCACGTTGGCAAGCGCTCTGGAGGATACTGGCGATCCGCAAGATCGAAGCCCGGTCTTGGGCCGCCTGGGCCACCTCGAGCAGTTCGCCCAAGAACCGATGGGACTCGGCGTCCGCGGGCTGCTGGTCCAAATTCCGTTCGGCCAGATCCACCGCCTGCCCCGGGTTCGAGAGTTGCTCGGCTTCGAGCCGGGCCCATCTCAACCGGGGGGCCAGAGCGCGGGCGCCCTCTGCCACCCGGGTCCACTGTTCGAGCACCTCCCGGCGTTCGGTCGGTCTTCCGGCCCTGGCCAACAGTTGATCCAAGCGCTCCAGGGCACTCTCATCCTCTGGGGCCAGCTCCACCAGACGCCGCAGGGTGGCGATGGCTCCGGGCAGGTCTTCCATGCGCAGGGCCTGCAGATCGGCCATTTGTCGCATCAGCGACGCGCGCTGCACCGGATCCTCGGTCTGCGCGATACGGCGTCGAAACACCTCCACCAAACCGGAGAAGTCTCCTTCACGGGCGAACAGCTGCTCCAGTCGCTCGATGGCTTCGGGGTGGTCGGGACGCCGCTCCAAAGCCAGCTGAAGCTCCGCCACCGCCCGAGCCGGGTCCTGACGGTCTGCGTGGTGGGCCCCGAGCCGCACGTGGATCTCGGCGGCTTCCTCCGGAGGGAGGTCCTGCTCGGACACCCGCTGGTACACCGAAGCGAGCGCATCCCAGCTGTCGTATCGGCCAGCCAGGTTCTCGGCCCGAGCCCGAAGGTCGCGGTCCGCCAGGTCTTCCCGAAGGGCTCGCAGAAGAAAGTCGAAAGCCTCTTCGTCTCGCTGGCGATCCTCACACGAGCGCGCGGCCCGCGCGAAAGCGTCTTTTCGCTCCAAACGATCCGAGGAACTCTCGGCGAGCACCTGAAGCGCCTCCACCTGCTCCGCATCGGTGCCGGTGGCCTCGAGTTCCGGAAGCAGCGCCCGCGCCGCGTCCGGCCGGACCGACGAGGGTCCTTGTCGCATGAAGCGGGTCAATCCCTGGACCGCTTCCGGGTCTTGGGGTCGAAGGCGCAGCGCTTCGATGAAGGCCGTCACCGATGCCGGCGGATCCCGGCGGGCGTCCCGGTGAATCGCAGCGAGCCGGAGCCAGACGCCACCCTGCCCTTCGGCGTCCGGCGTCGCCTCCAGGACCTCCTGGAGGATCCGGACCAGCTCGTCCCACCGGCCGTCTCGCTCGCACAGGGACGCCATCCGGGACCGAATGCCCGGGTCCGGATCCGGAAGCTTCCGCCGCTCGGCCAAAGCCTCCAACGCCAGATCCACGTCGCCGAGCTCGACCTCGGCCAGGTCGGCGATCCGTTCCCACAACGTGGCCCGCTCCGCCGGGTCCGACAGATCGTCCAGCTGCTGCCGGTACACATCCACCAGCCCCCGCAGATCTCCGGTCCGCTTCCGGTGACGCTCCAGGGCCGACAACGCGTCCCGATCCGTGGGATCCAGTTTTCGGATCTCCTCGTAGAGTGCGGCCGCTTCTTCTTCCCGTCCGGGCAGGGCCTCGCACAGGCCCGCAGCCCGCCTGCACAGGCGGATCCGGGTTGCCGGGTCTGCCGCCGTGCGGGCCCCCTCGAGGAACAGGTCGGCCACGTCTTCGGTGGTTTCGAGCTGGAGCCCCAGGGCCACCAGATCGTCTTCCACGTCGTCCCCCGGCCGGTCCCGGAAGGCCGCTGCCAGGGTCGCGAAAGCGAGCTCGGGGCGGTCCAGGGCGGACCCGTACAGGTCGGCCAGGGTCCGGCGCAGGCCCCGCCGCACATCCTGGTCGGTTTCGACCCGAATTCGAGCTTCGAGCACGTGGGCCACGTCCGGCAGGCGAGCTTCCTCGCGGTACGCCGGTTCCAGGAGGTCGGCGAGCCGGCGGATGGCTTCCGGTTCGGAGGCGGCATCCAACAGGTTTCGGAGGCCGTCTAGGGCCCGAGTGCGGTACGGCGAACCGACTTCGGACTCGTCGACGGTCGCGGCGAAGGCTGCCGACGCGCCGACCCCGTCGTCCAGACGGCGAGCGCGCAGCAGGCCCAAACGCACCCGGTATCCCAGGCGCTCCTCGCCTTCCGAGCGCTGGACCAGCCGCTCCAGATTGGCGGCTTCGGCCTCCGGGGCGCCCCGGTCGTGGTAGATCCCGTCCAGGCGCTCCAGGACGTCCTTGCGTTCCGGCCGCAGGCGCACCACTTCCTCGTACGCCTCCACGGCCGATGCGGAATCCCCCAACGACGACTCGGCCAACTCTGCCCAGCGCAACAGCCACGGCAATCGAGCCTCCGGGTCCGACTCCAGCTCGGCCCGATGGCGCACGGTGGCAGTGAGTTCACGGGTGGCGCCCAGTCGCTCGTACTGGCGGATCAGGGCCTCGAGGGCAGGCACGTGCCCAGGGTCGGCTTCCAAGACCGCCCGGTAGGGTCCCACCGACCGGTTCGGGTCGCCCACCCGCGCTTCGACCCGCTCGGCCTTGTGGTGCAGCCAGGCCACCCGATCCGGGCCGGTGGCCGCCTCCGCCAGCCGGTCCAGCAGCGCGAAGTAGTCGTCGAGGCGGTCTGCCTCCGCGGCGATCCTTTCGACCGCCTGCAGCTCCTCCGGGCGGCCCGAGAGCTCGTACACCCGGACGGCTGCGTCGAAGGCCGCCTCCCGATCTTCGAGCCGGTCTTCGAGGATGGACCGGATCGCCACCCATCGCTGGACCCGGGCGTGCGGGTCGGGGGCTGCATCCGCCAACACCCGGTAGGCGCGCACCAGCTCGGACCAGTCTCGGGACTGTCGAAGCCACGGCTCCAGGGCATGGGCGGCGGGCGCGGCAGCCGGCCCATCCAGCAGGCCGCGCAGCACCTCGACCGCTCGGGGGTGGCCGGGCACCTCGTCGAGGGCTGCAGCGGCCGCTTCCACCGCCCGCTGCGGGTCTGAGAGCTCCAAGGCCGCTCGCGCCAGCTGGGTGCGGGTCTCCGCCCGCGCGCCCGGAGTCCGAAGCCCGGCGAGCTGACGCTCCAACGTCGCCTGCTCGGCACGGAACTGCCCGGTCTCCCGGTAGAGGCGGGCCATTTCGGCCAGGGTGTTCGGGTCGTCCGGGCTCCAGCGGTCCGCCTCTTCCCACAGGGTCACGGCCGCCTCGAGGTCTCGGGCCCCTTGCTCCATCTGGGCGGCCGCCCGCCGCAGAAGCCGGACCTTGCCCTCCGGATCGGCCACGGTCTCGGCCCGGGCCCGGAGAACCTCCGCCAGACGCCGCGGATCCCCGGCCGCTTCGCTGAGCCGCTCCAGCGCCTCCAGGGCTTCCACATCCGCGGGCTCGGCGGCCGCGACCTGCTCCCAAGCCCAGCGGGCCCGGCCCGGATCCGCCGCCGGTCCGTCCGCGAGCCGGCCGAGGGCCCGCAGCATTGCGGTCCGCTCCGGGCCGGGTTGGGTGGAGGCGCGGGCCTCCAACTCCTGGACCAGCTCCGACGCCCGCCGGGCTTGCAGCGCCAGATCCACCAGGTCGGACACTTCGAACAGTCCCTCGGAAAAAGCCGCCAGCCCGTACGTGAAGGCGCGGTCCGCATCGGAAATGGCCTGGGCCCCGTCGACCAGCGCTCCGTACAAGGACCGGCGAGCTTGCGGATCACTGCCGGGCAGCTGGGCCTCCAAAGCGGCCAGGCGCTCGCGCTCCCGTCCCTGGGCTTGCAGAGCCGGCGCAACCCGGGCTGCTGCCCGAGGTCCGACCTGCGGATCGGACCACAGATCCATCAAGCCCCGAATCGCCGGCTCGTGCTCGGGTACCATGGCGAGGGCCTGACCAAAGCGCTCGAGGGCGGCCTCCGGATCGCCGCGGGGACCGGCCAGGACCCGCCCGAGCCGAACCGCCAGAGCCGCCGCTTCGGCCCCGGGCTCGGTGGCGGCGCGCCAACGCTCGAGCACGTCCACCAGGTCGTCGTGCCGACCGGTCCGCTCGAAGGCTTCGGCGAGCTTGGCCACCGCCACCCGATGGTTGGGCTCCATGCCCAAGACCTCCTGCAGAGGCTCGATGCTGCCTTCCGGGTCATCCAGGTGGTCGGCCCGAACCTCGGCCAGAGCCAGCAGCAGCCGCATTCGGCCCTCCCGGTCCAGCGGCGCTTTCAGCTGCCGGACCAGCAGCTCCGACAGGTCTTGCTGCCGGCCGGTCTCGACCCACAGGCGCTGAAGCTGGGTCAACGCCACCGGATGGCCCGGGTACAGCTCCAGGGCCCGGGCGAACGCCCGAGCGCCTTCTTCCAACCGATGGGTGCGGATCCGAAGCTCACCGAGAGACACGGCACAGGCGGCCGCCACATCGGCGGGGCCTCCACTCTTGGAGGCACCCTCGAGGGCGCGATCGGCTGGGTCCGGCGTCTCGAGCTCGACCGCCAGGTCGACCAGCCGTTCGCGCAGGCCCTCGTCGGCCGGGTCGAGCGCGGTGGCGATGGCGAGGTACTCCAGGCTCGCCGGCCGATTTCGAAGCCGTTCGGCCGAAAGCTCGGCGGCCTTCAACGCATGGGCCTTCTTTTGCTCCGCGGTCTCGTCCTGCTCGATCAGCACCGAGAGCATGTCCACCCGCCGCACAGCGTCCTGCGACCGGGCATGGGCTTGCTCCAAGGCCTTCGCCGCTTCCCGTGGTTTGATTCCCCGAGCCAGCAGTCGCTGCAACCCTTCGACCGCTTCGGGGCGCTCGTCGTTTCGGAGGACCGAAACGTAGACGCCGACCGCCTCTTCGGGCTGTTCGAGCGATCGCTCGAAGAGCTCGGCGCGACGGAGCGCCAGGTCCGCGGCCTCCCTGGGCGACTCGGACAAGGCTTCCCGCACCGCCAAGATCCCGACCAGAGCCTCCACATGGCCCTTTCGGGTGTACAACGAGTCCAGGCCAGCCAACGCCGTGGCGTGGTGGGGCTCCTCCCGCAGGACCTCTTCGAGTCGCCGGATCGCCTCGTCGGGATCGCCGAGTTCACGGTCATACACATCCGCGATCTTCACGGAGAGCACCCTTCGCTGCTCCGGATCCGAGGCTTGCTGCAGCTGCACCCCCAGCAGTTCGACGAGCGCCTGCGGGTCGTCTTGTTGCCTCAGAAGCGCTTCGAGCGCCCGCTGGGCTTCACTGTCGTTCGGTTCCCGGCGCAAAAGCGCCCGGTAACATCTCAGAGCGTCTTGCGGCCGAGGCAAGCGCTCGTCATACAGGCGCGCAGCCGCTCGCCAGTATGCCACCGACTCCGATCCTTCCAAACGACCGGCCGCGTCTTCGAAGGCTTCGGCCAAAGTCGCGTAGCGCTCTTGGGCCATCCCCAGGCTCTCGAACCGCTCCCGGATCCCCGCGTCCGCCGGGTCTTGGTCGAAGGCCAAGCGCGCCACGGCAAACGCCTCGTCCGGGCCCAGGGCTTCGGCCACCGGCGCCATCTCTTCGAGCAAGGCCCGCCGGGTTCCGGCATCGGGCATGGCGTCCACCAGGACCCGTTGGACCTCGAGCAGCGGCTTCAGCTCCCCTGCATCCTTGTACAGCGCCCGAAGGGCCGTGGCCGCGGTCAGGTGCGGACCTTCTTGCAGTACCGCTTCGAAGTGGCCCCGGGCTCGGTTCGAATCTCCGAGGCGTTCGGCATGAAGGTGGCCGAGATGCAAGTGGAGTTTCCGCCGCACGTAGGGGTCGGTTTGGGTCGCCAAGTGGCGCTCCAGAAGGTCTGCGGCCTCTCGGACCCGACCCAACTCGGTCCACAGCTGGGCCGCCATCCAGGTGGCCTCGCGGTGGCCTGGATCGAGGCTCAAAACCTGGCGCAGGGCTTCCATGGCCGGCTCGGGGTCGAGGCCGGGCTGGTAGCTTTCCGCCGCCAACCGGGCCATGCGGAACCGGATCCGCACCTGGGTCGGCAGATCGCTGACCGAATGGAGCAAGTCGTTCAGGCGGCGCACCAGTTCCCCCGGACGGGACTGGGCCTGGTGCACGTTTTCGAGGTACCGCAGGACCGGATCGAACCCGCGCAGCAGGATGGCCCGATTCAGGTGTTCTTCGGCCTTGAGGGCGTCTTGCCCGTAGACCAGACAGAGCTCCGCCGCCTCCACGTACAGGGCTGCGGCCGTGGCCTTGTCCCGGGTCTCGAGTCCGGTGGCCACCAACTCCTGGACCCGCGCTTTCCAATCGGCCCGGACCACCGTCAGTCGGTCGAGCAGTTGAAGGGCCTGCTGATCTCCGAGGCGCCGGGCCTCTTCGAAGGCCGTCTGGGCCAGTCCGTGAAAGACCGCGTGCTGCATGCAGCGCCGGCCGAGCTCTCGGTAGTCGCGAGAGAGTTCCTCCACGCTGTGGCCTGCGGCCGCCACGTGATGCACGGCGTCGTCGAGCAGGGCCTTGATCTCGGTCCAGCGCCGTTCCTCGAACAACAGCGACACGGCGTCCCGCAGCACTTGCGGATTCAGGCGATCGGCGTCGTAGGCCACCCGCAACGCCCGCAGGGCTCGATCCGGATGGTCCAGTCGCTCTCGGGCCACCCGGGCCGCGCGCACCAACAGGGCTGCCCGCTCCGGCCCGGACCGCTGCTGAGACAGCCGCTCCATGGTGTCCACGGCCTCTTCCCAGCGTTCCGCCTCCAGGCAGACCTTCTGGAGGGCCTCCAAAGCCTGGGGATCCTCGGGTCCGGTTCCGAGCACCTTGCGCAGCAGCGTTTCGGCCCGGCGGGCATCGTGCCGCTCATGCAACCAGAACAGCCCAGCCCGCAGCCAGACCGACCGGCCCCCGGCCGCGTCGGGCGCCCTGCCTTCGGCGAATGCATACAGATCCGCCAGGCCTTGCAGATCGCCCTGGTCCTTCAGGCGGCCCTCCACCTCCGAGAAGGCGGCCAGGTCGAGCAGGCCCTGCGGATTCAACGCTTCGGATTTTTGCCAGGTCGCGGGAGTGTCTTGCGTTTCGGAGGGCTCCCGCGCCTCCATGCCGGTCATCTGACGGAAACGATAGCCCCCCTCCGGATCACCGAAAAGCCCCCCCGCTCCTACATTGAATCACGCGGACCCGCCGACCGGGTCAGAAGGTGTACTTGACGTGGGGAGTGAGCTGGATGCTGACGGCGCTGGCCCGCTCGTCGGGGCTGCCGCGCGGGGCCACCGAATCCAAAATGCCGAGCGCCCCGGCGCTGACACCGATGCTGAAGTGCCGCAGTTGGGTATGGTACTCCAGCACGGCGGCGCCCCCGAGGATGGGCCCCGCATCGCCGTAGGTGCGCCCGTTCACCCGATCGGGCCGAGCGAACGCGTAGCCGCCTTCGCCCCGGACCCGAAAAAACAGCCGTTCGGTGGTCAAAAGAGCCACCTCTAGACGCATGGTGGGAGCGAGCCACAGCAGGTCACCCCCACCGGCCGTCCGGTCTGCTCCGGACCCTGCGGTGATGATGGTACCGCCGAAAGCGAGGTTGACCACCGGCCCCAGGTCGAAGCCCACGTGGGCGGCAACGACCCCACCGAGGCCCACGTCGAGCCCGTCGCCCACCGCGTGGCTCCCCCCCAAGGTGGCTTGCACGAAGGCGCCGCGCTCGACCGCGCGAATGACCTGGGTGCGCGGGCCCTCGGCCGGCGTCTGGGCCTGAGCGGGTGCGGCCGCAGCCCATACCGCACCGATCGCGATCCACGCCGAAGTGCGACGCATGCGAGGCAGACATTCCTGCAAACGGGGCCCACGTCAAATCGGCCCTCGGTGCGCCGGATCACCGAATCGGGCTCACCTGGATCCATCGGCCCTGCGAAGGGGGACCGTGAACCGCCCACAAGGTGCGTCCTTTGGGATGGATCACGGTGGCGCCGTTCGTGGAGATCCCGGCCCATCCGTGTCGTTCGATGGCCAGTTCCCCGCCCGCGTCGTCGGCGAGGGCTCTTTTCAGCCGGTCGATGTCCACCGGCCCCTCGGCAAGCAAACTCTGCATTCGCCCGAGACGATGGTGCGATGAACGCAGCGGCACCGCCTGCACCTGCTCGTTCACGAGCGACGGCTCGACAAAGTGATTCGACTGAGCGGAGACACCCTCCACCTTTTGGGTCACGTGGGAAAAGGCGGTGGTTTCCATGCGGTACGCGCCGTCTCGATCGGCCACGTAATAGAAGTGCGCTCCGGCCCGGGGCGCGGTTTCGATCCGGCGGATCGCTTCGTCTCGGGTCGAAGCGGCGAGCGCTGCATGGATCACGTCCAGGTAGGAGACACCGAAGCGATTTCGGGCGGACCGCAGGTTCGTGGTCCCGACCGCCACCCCTTCCGAGTTGACGCCGATGAGACTCAGGCACCCCGTCAGGGTGAGGCAGGCGGTGGCTGGCCCGTCTTTCGGAAAACGCTGCACCACGCGAACGTGAGGCATGTTGTCGGTGGCCAGGTCCCAAGTCTGGGCCACCAGGGTGCCGGCCGGAGACCGCTCGGGCGACACCAGGGCTGCGGTGCACCCTTCGGGGTCCGGGTCTCGGAGTCCAAACCCCGCCAGATCCCGCAGGTCGGTCAGACCGTTCATGGCCCACACCGCCACCGGCTTCATGCCGGCACCTTCGGCGATTCCCTGGATCTCCTCGGCGATTTCGGGTCGCCAGGCCTCCAGCCGCTCCCAGCACCGCGATGCCAGCTCCAGCAGCGTCTCTTCGGTGATCGATACGCCACCGAACCGAAGGGCCTGGTCCACGGCGTTGTCGATCCGAAGCCGGTAGAGCTGTCGGGTTGGCTCGCGACAGCCTTCGCCGAAGGCCCGGCCGATCTCTCGGGGCGTCCCTTCGTAGGACAGGATCTCCATGGAGCCTACCGTGACCCGGGTCGGGGCGCGGGTCGAGGAGGGAGCGTCGGGCACTCGGCTCCGGACCGTTCCAAACGCGCCCCGCCGGTCGCGCGGGTTGCACCGGCCCTCCCGGGCGCTCGGTTCGGGGCCCGCGGGCTGCGCTCCATGTTGCGGGGGCGCACCCTCGAGCAGCCTCAGAAGCTGTTTCCGATGCTGAACTCGAACAGAGGCGACTGGTCGTCGACGATCGGTCGTTGATTGAGCGGAAAGCCCCATTCGAAGCGAAGCGGACCGATCGGCGAAAACCACCGAAACCCAAAGCCGGTCGACCAAAACAGCCCCAGCGGCAACTCTTCCTCGTAGTCGAAGAAAAAGGCGCTGTCGGGACCGTAGGCCGAACCCCGGGCCTCACCGCCGAGGTAAAACAGATTTTCGTCCTGACCGAAGGTGTTGCCCGCGTCCAAGAACACGACCCCCCGGATATTGACCGCCTCGAGGATCGGAAACTCGATCTCCAGGTTCATCAAGAACTCTTTGTTCCCGCCTTCGACGAAGGCGAAGTCACCCGCGAAGGGGTCCACATCTTGGTTGGAGCTCGGGTTCGGCGCGGCTTGTCGCTCCGGCCCGATCGAGAACGGCGGGTAACCACGCAGGGACTGGATGCCGCCGAGGAAGAAGTTTTCGGACGGCGCAAACTCCCGATCGCTGTCTGGATTCAACCAGCCGATCCGAAGCTGAAGCCGACCGATGAACTTCCAGAAGATCGGGTAGTAGAACCGTGTCCAGGCGCGCAGCTTTTGAAAAGATCGATTTCGCGTCGCGCCGAGGAACGGCGCCGAAACCTCGGCCGACAACGTATGAAACATGCCTTTGGTTGGGAACAGCCGGTTGTCGCGGTTGTCGAAGCTCAAGATTGTCCGGAGTTTCGAGATTCGCCCGGAGTTGATCAGAGGCTGAAAGAGAGGCTGATTTGTGCCGAATACGCTCGAGTTGTCCACGAACTCGAGGCCGTAGCCCGCTTGGATGATCAGGTCTTCACTAATGAAGTCCAGCGGGTGGCCGACCAGAATCTCCCCGCCTCGAGCGGCCCGATCGAAGTTGCTGAACTGCAGGTCGTTGTTGAAGGCACGTACGCTCAAAGACCAGCGCGTATCGTAGAGATACGGTTCGAAGAATTGCAGGTTGAATTGCTGTCGAACGGCCGAGATCGATGCGCTCAACTGAAGCGACTGACCACGACCCAGGAAGTTCTGTTGGGCGATCTGCGCGGTGAAGATGAAGTTTTCGAGAGACGAAAACCCTGCGCCGACCTGAAACGTACCCGTCGGCTGCTCCGTAACCTCGACGTCGACGATCTGCAGCTGATCCGTCGAGCCCCTCCGGGTTCGGATCTCGACGTTCTCGAAGAAGCCAAGCCTGGTAACTCGGGCCTTGGACAGCTCCAGAAGCCGCGAGTTGGTTAGCTCACCCTCGTATATTCGAAGCTCTCGCCGGATGACCTTGTCGCGAGTCTTCGTGTTCCCGAGAATGTTGATCCGCTCGTAGTAGACCAGGTCCCCCTTGTCGATCTGGTAGGTCACGTCGATGATCCGAGCTTCCGGGTCGACGTCGGTCAGTGGAGTCACGTTCGCGTACGCGTACCCGTCCTGACCGTAGCGGTTCTTCAGTTCCAGCAAATCCGAAGTCAGGGTGCTCCGGCTGAAGATCTCGTCGCTCTTCAGGTCGATGCGATCCATCAGCTCGTCCTTCGACTCGATGAGGTCTCCCGCCAGATCGACTTTGCCAACGGTGTATTGCTGTCCTTCCTCGATGCGGATGGTGATGTAGATGTATTTGCGGTCTGGCGAGATTTCGATATCCGGAGGCTCAACCCGAACGTTGACGTAGCCCTCGTCGTAGTAGAGCGCCGTGATTCGGAGGATGTCGATCTCGAAGGCTTCCGGACGGTAGGTCCCCGCCTGGTTCAAAAACGACAACAATCCGCCTTCCCGGGTTGCCATGTTCTGTTTGAGCTTCTGATCGTCGAAGGCGCGATTGCCGACGAATCGGATCGATCGAACCTGAACCTTGGCGCTTTCGTTGATTCGAAAGATGACATCAACCTGGTTGTCTCCGACGTCTTCGACCTCGGACTCTACATCGGCAAGAAAGTACCCCTTTTCGGCGTACAGCTCTCGCACCTTCTGTTCGTTTCGATTGACTCGGCTGAGGTTCAAGATCGTGAACGGGCGAATATCGAGAACGTCGGTCACCTCTTCGGTCGACAGCGAGTCGTTGCCCTCGACGCGGACCTCGCGGATCGCCGGCTTTTCGACCACCCTGAACACCAGGTCCACCTGCCCCGACCCCGAGGGCTCCACGAAGGCCTGGACATCCTCGAAGAAGCCCATGCTGTGGATCGCTCGAACGTCCTCCGAAACGGCAGCAGCGGACAGCGGTCGCCCTTTGCGGCTGGTCAACACCAGCCGCACGGCCGCCGCTTCGACCCGGACCAACCCGATGAACCGAATGGCTCGCACGGTCCGGTTGCCGTACTCGCCAGCGGACCGGCCCAGCCGGGGCGGAGTCTGCGCCTCCTGAGCGTGCGCCTCCTGAGCGCCCAGGGCCGCCCATGAAAACCCGGACATCAGGACGGCGAGAGGCAGGCTCCAGCGGGTCGGGCGGAGCCCCGAAACGGGCCGTTTCGGGGCGAAAAACCGCTCCATGGGGCCGGCGGCGGCGGGCACGCCGGGGGGCTATAACAGGAACCGGCCCGGTTGAATACGAAGAAGTCGGGCCCGCCGCGATCACGAGGCGGCGCCCCCCCCTTCAGACCAACCGCACCTGCACCTCCCCGTTCTGCGCGTCAACCTCCGCCCGCGTTCGGCCTTCGGTGCCTTCGGTGATCAGCATCGTGGCCAGCGGGTCCGTGACTTCGGTCTGGATCAATCGCCGCAGAGGTCGGGCCCCGAACTTCGGGTCGTATCCCCGCTGGGCCAGCACCGCTCGTGCCCCGTCGGTGACCTGCAGCTCCAGTCCCTGATCCGCCAGCCGTCGCTTCAAGTCCGCGAGCTGAATCGGAACGATGGCCTCCATGTCCTCCCGGGTGAGCCGGTGGAACACGACCACGTCGTCGACACGGTTGAGGAACTCGGGCCGAAAGAAGCCTTGTAGAACCTCCTGCACCTTGCTCTCGATCTGGGATTCCGACAACTCCTCGGACTGGATGTACTCGGATCCCAGGTTCGACGTCATCACGACGATGGCATTGCTCATGTCCACCGTGCGCCCTTTACCGTCGGTGAGCCGACCATCGTCCAAGACTTGGAGCAGCACGTTGAACACCTCGGGGTGAGCCTTCTCGATTTCGTCAAAGAGAACCACGCTATACGGCTGTCGCCGCACCGCTTCGGTCAGATATCCGCCCTGGTCGTACCCCACGTATCCCGGAGGAGCTCCGATCAACCGGGCGACCGCGTGTTTTTCCATGTATTCGGTCATGTCGAGGCGGATCACTTTGTTTTCGTCGGCGAACATGAACTCGGCCAGAGCCTTGGCCAGCTCGGTCTTGCCCACGCCAGTCGGCCCCAAGAACATGAAACTTCCGACCGGTCGCCGAGGATCCTTCAGGCCAGCCCGCGCTCGCCGGACTGCCCTCGACACGCTCCGAACGGCTTCTTTTTGTCCCACGACCCGGGCTCCGATCGCATCCTCCATTCGAGCGAGCTTATCGACCTCGCTCTGGAGCATTTTGGCCACCGGAATGCCGGTCCAACGAGAAACGACCTCCGCGATCTCGCGGTCGGTCACCTCCTCCTTCAGGAAAGAGCCGTCTTTGGTAACCTCGGCCAGTCGGGCCTCTGCCTCGCCCAACTTCCGCTCGAGTTCGGGCCTTCGGCCGAAGCGAATCTCACCCACCCGGTTCAGGTCGCCCTGACGCATGGCAATGTCTTCGTCGGTCTTCAGCTGCTCGAGCTCTTCCTTGGTCTGCGCGATGGCCTGAAGCGCGGATTTCTCAGCCTGCCAGCGGGCTTTCATGGACCCGGCTTGCTCTTTCAGCTCGGCGATCTCCCGAACCAGCTCGTCGACGCGTTCTCGGGCCTGCTCGCCCTGATCCTTTTCGAGGGCCTGCCGCTCGACCTCGAGCTGCAGCGCTCTACGCTCCACTTCGTCGATGGCCTTTGGCAGCGAATCGACCTCGATGCGAACGGTCGAGGCGGCCTCGTCTACCAGGTCGATGGCTTTGTCGGGCAAGAAACGATCGGAAATGTAGCGGTCCGACAGCTGGGCGGCAGCGACCAGAGCGTTGTCTCGAATGCGGATGCGGTGGTGCACCTCGTAGCGTTCCTGCAGGCCACGCAAGATCGCGATGGTCTCTTCGACCGAAGGCGGCTCGACCATCACGGGCTGAAAGCGTCGCTCCAGGGCAGCATCCTTCTCGATGTGCTTTCGATACTCCGCGATCGTCGTCGCGCCAATGCAGTGCAGGTCGCCGCGAGCCAGGGCTGGCTTCAGCATGTTCGAGGCGTCCATCGAGCCCTCGGAGGCTCCCGCGCCAACCAGTGTATGGATCTCGTCGATGAAGAGAACGATCTGGCCGTCCGAGCCCGTGATCTCCTGCAGAACGGCTTTCAGGCGCTCCTCGAACTCGCCTCGGTATTTGGCGCCGGCGATCAGCGCCCCCAAGTCGAGCACGAGCAACCGCTTGTTGCGAAGTGACTCGGGCACATCATTGCTGATGATGCGCTGGGCGATGCCTTCGACGATGGCCGTCTTGCCCACACCTGGCTCCCCGATCAGCACCGGGTTGTTCTTTCGACGCATGGACAGAACCTGCATGGTCCGCCGGATCTGCTCGTCTCGGCCGATCACCGGGTCGAGCTTTCCGGCCCGCGCTCGCTGCGTCAGGTCGACGCAGTACTTTTCGAGAGCGCGGAACTTGGAGTCCGGGTCCTCTTCGGTGATCCGCTGCTGGCCCCGCACGTCCTTCAGCGCTTCGAGGACCGCGGACCCCGTCAGCCCCAGACCTTCCAGACGCTCCTTGAGCGTACCCGGCTGATCGATGGCACCGAGAACGAAGTGCTCGGCCGAAACGTATTGGTCCTGCAGCTTCGCGGCCTGGGACTCGGCTGCGTCCGCCAGACGGCCCAAAGAGTCGCCAACGAACAATTGAGCCGACGCCCCCTGCACCTTCGGACGTTCATCCAAGAGCTGATTCAGGGTCTCCCTAACTTTGCCCGGATCGGTGCCCAGCTTCTGGGCTATGGCCGACGCCATGCCTTCGGGCTCTTCGAACAGCGCCGCCAGCAAGTGCTCCGCTTCCAAAGCCTGGTGGCTTCGCTCGCGGGCCAGAGTCTGAGCGCGTTGAAGGGCTTGTCGCGACCGTACGGTCCATTGCTCGGGGTTCATCGGCATCGGCTCCTCGTTCGATCCGGATCCTAAGGCCCCCGTGCAGACCGTCAAACGGCCCGTCACCCAGGAGCGGGGCTCGAACGATCGGTGGACACGAACCCCGACCGAAGCCAGCGTTCGCGCATGGCCGACCTGTTCGAAGCCATCGCGCCCCGAGACGGGCCGCTCGCGGATCGGATGCGTCCCACGAACATCGACCAGGTGGTCGGACAGGAGAGCCTGCTCGGTCCGGAGGGGATCGTCCGCCGTCTGCTATCGTCCGGTCACGTCCCCTCCCTGGTGTTCTGGGGTCCCCCCGGCACCGGCAAGACCACCCTCGCCCGATTGCTTGCCCGACACGTGGACGCCCACTTCGAGACCCTGTCCGCGGTACTTGCCGGAGTCTCGGATCTGCGAAAGGCCCTGACCGAGGCCCGTCGACGCAAAGGGTCTTTCGGACGCTCGACGCTCCTGTTCGTCGACGAAATCCATCGCTGGTCCAAATCCCAGCAAGATGCGCTGTTGCATGCGGTCGAGACCGGCCTGGTTACCCTGGTGGGGGCCACCACCGAAAATCCTTCTTTCGAGCTGAACAGAGCTTTGTTGTCTCGGGTGCAGGTGTTCGTGCTGGAAGCGCTCTCTGCCGAGGCGATCCAGCAGCTCCTGAAACGGGCGCTGCGGGACGATCCGATCTTGGCGGCGCAGGACCTTCAGGTCGACGGCGATGCCTTGGCTGCGCTTTCGGCAGCCGCCGACGGAGATGCTCGAAGGGCCTTGAGCGTGCTCGAAATGGCAGTGCGAGACGCCCGCCAGGTAGCCGAAGCCGAGGGTTCGGAAGTCCCTGTCCTTTCGCGCGAACGGATCGAAGCTTCGCTTCGCCACCGGACGCTGCTGTATGACAAGGCAGGTGACGCGCACTACGGTGTGATCTCCGCGTTCATCAAGTCCATGCGGGGGACCGATCCCGACGCCGCCGTGTACTACCTGGTACGCATGCTGGAGAGCGGTGAGGAACCTCGGTTCCTCCTGCGCCGCATGGTGATCTTCGCCAGCGAAGACGTGGGCAACGCCGATCCTCGAGCCCTTCGAGTGGCCACCGACGCCCTCCGCGCGTTCGAGCTGGTGGGGCTTCCGGAGGGCGTGCTCCCGATGGTTCAGGCGGCCACATACTTGGCCTTGGCTCCCAAGTCGAACGCGGTCCTAGAGGCCTACGGGGCAGCACGCCGGGCGGTCCGAGACCATGGGGCGCTGCCGGTCCCTCCCCAGCTCCTTCCTGGCGACGACGCCATCAGCCGGCAGCTCGGGCACGGGCGCGGGTACCGATACCCGCACGCCCAAGGGGGAGTCGTCCCCGGCGAACGGTACTTGCCCCAAGCCCTGGAGGAATTGCAGCTGTACCGGCCTCGTTCGGTGGGGCTCGAAAAGGAACTGGCAGCCCGGGCCGCCCATGCCCGCCGGGTGCGAAACGAGCCGGCTCCTTCGGGTCCATCGCCAACGGTGGCCGAGCCGGGCGGTCCGCGGGCCCCGGAAGAGTCGACCGAGTCGGACTGAGCTCGCGGCGCCGTCCGCCTCGAGCCCACCGCCAATGCGGGCCCGACGGCACCCGGCGGCAGAGGGCGCCACCGGCCGGCGGCGGGCGCGCTGTCAGCCTGGTCGAGCCGTCGGGCGGAGTCAGCGGATCACGTTCTGCTGCAGCAGCTCGGTCAAGATCCGCAGGGTGTCCGTGCGAGGCATCCCGGAGAGCGCCACCAGATCCTCGAAGCTCACCATGCCATCGATCTGAGACAGGATGAAACCGGCCCGGTGATTCAGGTTCAGCCAGATCAGCTCCTCGCTGGACACGTTCACCTGCGGGATCCGGCTCAGGTCGCCGAGCTTCGATTCGTACATCTTCAGCAGGTGGGACCGAGCAGTCGCCGCCAAAGACTTTGCCTCTTCGAGCTCCCCGTGCCCGTCAGGCAGGGCATCGAGCGCGTCGAGTACGCCCTGAAAGTCGTGCAAGGCGAGCTTGTCCCGGGCCTCCTGGAGGGGGTCGGCCGGGGGCGCCACGACGGGGGGGTCTGTGAGCTCAACCGGTTCGTCGAACTCGACGGCTGGCTCGGGCACCGGCAGATCTCCGCTCCGCACGGCCTCCTCCAGGTACGCCTCGATCTCGTCCTGGGTTTCGGGATATCGACGAAAGAACTCCTCCCGGGCCACCTGCGGCAGTGGGGTCGCCTCGGCCACCGCGTCGAAAGGCTCGTCGTCGGACACCTGCAGGACGCTGGTCGCCGCCGAGCTGTCGTCCCAGGGATCGGGAACGACCCCAGAGGGTGAAACGAAGGGCAGAGAGCCCGACTCGCTGGCGAACTCCAGCGGGTCGGTGGTCAGGGTCCCGTTCGGGTTCGAAAGCGGCCACGACGCGGGCCCAGCCAACGGCTCGTCGTTCCTGGGCTTGCCGGCCACCTCGCCGAAAGACGTCCCAGTGACCGGAGCGGTCTGAGCCGGACCTGCAGGTGTGATGGCGGGGTTGACGAATGGGTCATCGGGCTCGAAGCCCGGCCCGGCCCAACTCGCGCCGCGATATCCGGTGGGGCTAGAACGCCGGAGAAGGTCCAGGCAGTGCCGGGCACGGGGATTGTCCGGTTCGAGCTGCACGGCCCGGGTCCACCACGCTTCGGCGGCTTCGAGGTCGCTGCGGCTGAACCAGTACATCCCGGCCGAGATGCACTTGTCGGCGCTGAGATCACCGTCGAACTCGCCCATCGGTCACTCCAGCCGATCGATGATTCCTTTCAGCATGCGTTTCGTCCGTTCGAGGGTGGGTTTGACTTCCTTGAGCTCGTTCAGCGCCGACTTGCCGGCTCGAGAAGCCTGCACGGCCTCTTCGGCTCGATGGATCGTCTGCTCCATCTTTGTGATGGCCTCGCGGCCGGTTTCGTTCCCTTGCATGTACGGCTCCGTCCGAGGCCTGAGTTCGCCGATGTCTTTGAGGAGCCGTACGACCTCGGCCTGAAGCGTCGCCTCCTCTTCCGAGAGCTTCACGCCGACCGCGTAGTCTTGGGCTTCTCGAGCCATTCGCTGGATCTCTTCTTCGGTGAGGCCGGAAGTGGCGGTCACGGTGATGCTCTGCTGCTGACCGGTCTCGAGGTCCTTCGCCGACACCGATACGATACCGTCCGCCGAGATCTCGAACGTCACCTCGACCTCGACCTCACCTCGTGGCCGCTCGCGGAGTCCCGACAGAATGAATTCTCCCAGCAGCTCGTTGTCTTCAGCTCGTTGCGAGTCGCCCTGAAACACCATGATCCGGACGGACGTCTGGTTGTCGCGCACGGTGGTGAAGGTGTGACCTGCGCTGGTTGGCACGGTCGTATTCTTTTCGATGATCGTCTGAAAGTAGCCGCCGACGATCATGATACCGAGGTTGTGCGGGGTGACGTCGAGCAGCAGCACACTCGAGCGCTCGTCGAGGAGAGAAGCACCCTGGATCGAAGCACCGAGCGCAACCACCTCGTCGGGGTTGACCGACCGGCTGGGAGCCAGCCCGAAGAATTCCTGGACCATTTGCTGGATTTTCGGAGTCCGCGTCTGTCCTCCGACCAGGAGGACGTCGTCGAGCTCGCGTTTGTCGATGCCCGCGTCCTTCAGGGTCTTGTCGCAGATCTGGATGCACCGTTCGCAAAGGTCGTTGACCAGGTTTTCGAAGTGGTCGCGCGTCAGCGAGCGCTGCAGGTGGAGTGCCTCGTTTCCCTTTCCCGTCGAGATGATGAACGGAAGATTGATCTCGGTCTGATTGACGTTCGAGAGCTCGACCTTGGCCTTTTCGGAGGCATCGCGGATCCGCTGCATCGCCATGCGGTCCTTGCGCAGGTCGATCTTGTGCTCCTTCAAAAAGCCGAAGACGAGCCATTCGATGATTCGGTTGTCGAAGTCCTCACCGCCCAGAAAAGTGTCGCCGGCGGTTGCCATGACCTCGAACACTCCGTTGCCGATCTCGAGAACCGATATGTCGAAGGTGCCGCCTCCCAGATCGAACACGGCCACCCGCCGCTCCACGTTGCGGCCGTACCCGTAGGCCAGAGCGGCAGCCGTGGGCTCGTTGATGATCCGGACCACGTCGAGGCCGGCGATGCGCCCCGCGTCTTTGGTGGCCTGTCGCTGGCCGTCGTTGAAGTAAGCAGGCACCGTGATGACGCACTTCTGTACTTCAGCGCCCATGTCCTGCTCGGCGATGAGCTTCATTTCGCTCAAGACCATGGAGCTGATCTCCGGCAAGCTGTACACCGTTTCTCGCAGCGAGATCCGCACGTCGTGGTGCGGGCCTTCGATCAGCCGGTAGGTGCACGTCTCGAGAGCAGCGGCCACCGCCGGAGAGTTCCATTTGCGTCCGATCAGGCGCTTGGAGGCATAGACCGTACCCTCCGGGTTGGTGATGGCTTGGCGCTTCGCAATGTGACCGATCAACCGGCGACCGGCCTCGGTCACGGCCACGATGGACGGGGTGGTGCGCCAACCTGCACGGTTCGGAATGACGGTGGGCACACCTTCTCGGACCACCGCTACACAGGAGTTGGTGGTCCCCAAGTCGATGCCGATGATGGGGTCTCGGGACACGTTGAGCGTTTCCTCAGAAGCCGAGCTTGAGCTTCCTCAGCAGTTTCTTGGCTTCTTGATGATTGGGCTTGATCTCGAGTGCTCGCTTGCACTCCGAGATGGCGAGTTTGTTTGAGTCGAGCTTCATGAAGACGCGAGCCAGAAAGAAGTGGGTGTCGGGATCGTTTGCGTTCGCTCGAACCGACTGCTGAAGGAGCGCTTTGGCCTCCGTCAGGTCTCCGTGGGTTTGGTCCAGACAATGGCCGAGCTTT
This sequence comes from Myxococcales bacterium LLY-WYZ-16_1, assembly GCA_031800475.1. Lineage (GTDB taxonomy): Bacteria > Myxococcota > Kuafuiibacteriia > Kuafuiibacteriales > Kuafuiibacteriaceae > Kuafuiihalomonas > Kuafuiihalomonas phototrophica. The sequence goes on along the minus strand of DAPKRQ010000142.1, from coordinate 1,581 downwards.
TTGAGCGATTCGGCATGCTTGGGATCGATGTCGATGGCCGCACGGAGGACCGGAATCGCTGCTTCGAAGCGCGTCAGATGAAAAGCCTGGTCCGCACGCTTCAGTAGCGGAGCCAAGCGCTGGTCCTTGGCTTCTTGCTCCACCTCTTCCCGGAACCGCTTCAGCTCTTCGTCCCTCGGATCGAACAGCTCCGCGGTTTGGGCCTGGCGAAGAGCGCCCAAGAGGTCGCCGGTGGAACGGAGCTCCTCGGCCTGCTGCTTCAACTCCTTGGCCCGGCCGACCTTCTTGCGCATGGGATTGCGACGTTTGCGACGCTCTGCGTCGATCTTTTGGCGCCGTGCTTCCCGTTCTTCCTTGCGCTTTTCGCGCTCCATTTCGGCCAAGTCCTCGGGATCGAAGACCAGATGTCCGAACTCTTCTTCGTACGCTTTTCGCTTTTTGGGGTCGGACAGGGTCCGCTTGGCCTCCAACAGCCTCTGGAAGATCTCTTCGAGTTTCTTTCGGTAGGTCCCCATGCGCTCGCGCCGGAACCGATCGGGGTGGAATTCCAGAGATCGTTCCTGAAATGCCGCGCTGACCGCAGCCGCATCGTCCCGCCGCCGAACCCGCAGCAGTTCGTAGTGGGTCCAGGTTTCGAGCTGGGCATGGGTCCACAAAATGCGCTTCTTTTCTTCGACGCTCAGGTCGACGTCCTCGGACATTTCGGGAACGGGGAATACAAAGCCATCGTAGGGATCCAGGTCCACCGCCCCGTCGTCCGAGGCATCCCATGCTCCGGACCGGAACTGGATGACCTGTTTGCTGTGGAGGGTCTGCAGGATTTCACGAATCTTTGGGACCTCCCAGCCGACCAGTACGGCCATGTCTGCTGCATGGGTCTTGCCGTCCACGTAGCTTGCCACCAGCCCCTCTTCCTGACTCAGGCGGAGTCGGGTGATGTCGACCCCAGGCCGCAAGACCGGAATGCGCTCCTTCGGGGGCTTACCCATGGTCACCCCCACATGGTCAGGATTTCGGGCCCGCTGGCAAGGGGGGCATCCTCACCCACCCGAGCGAAGGGACGGCGGCGAACTGATAGCAGGAATCCCCTAGAGCCGCCGAAGCGCGCGCGACCCACGCGCGCTCGGCATCCACCCGAGACCAAAATCGAGTCCACGACCCGGCGACCGCCGGAGTCGAAAACTCGGGCGCCATGCAGCAGGGGCTGCCGGCCGCCAAGCTTCGGATGCGGGCTCGGCCTTTGGGGAGCTCTGGCGCCCGGCGAGCTCACGAAGTCGAACGCGGACCCCCGGGCGGGTCCGAAGCCAGGACCCCATCCAGGGCCGCCAGCGCGTGGTCGGCTTCCTCGGCGGTCAGAATGAGGGGCGGCACGAATCGCAGGGTCTCGGGTCCGGCCACGTGGGCCAAGACCCCCTGGGAGCGAAGCCCGCCCACCAGGTCTGCGGCAGACCAGGGAGCGCCGGGGTCGATCCCGCCCCCGATCATGAGGCCCCGACCCCGCACCTCCCGGAAGACGCCCCGCCGCTCGCGAAGGTCTTCGAGTCCCGCCCGCAGGCGCTGCCCGACCTCGGACACGTGGGC
>DAPKRQ010000141.1:0-2272 GCA_031800475.1 Myxococcales bacterium LLY-WYZ-16_1 | reverse complement strand
TGGGCGGTGGCCCCGACCGACGTGGCCGCCAAGATCGTGACCGCCGAGGCCCACTTGGGCGCCTGGGCGCCCCGTGCCGAGCAGTTCGCGGCGGCGGAGTTGCTGTCGGACGACGGGGCCATGGACGCATATCTCGAACAGATGCGACGCAAGGTCCTCGATCGATTGACGCGACTGCGAAAGGCCATCCTGCACTTCAAGGAGGCCGGCTGGAACGTGGACGCCATCGCACCGCAGGGAGCCATCTACCTGTCGATCAAGCTGGACCTTCGTGGAAAAAAGACGCGCTCGGGCGAGGTTCTCGAGACCGACCAGGACATCTGGCGGCACGTGCTCGAAGAAGCGGGAATCGCACTGGTCCCCTTTCAGGGCTTCGGCCTGACCGGCGACTCCCGGTGGTTTCGGGCCAGCGTGGGCGTGGCCTCGGTGGCGGATTGCGACTCGGTGCAAGGACGCTTGCAGCGGGCTTTGGACGCCCTGTCCGACTGAGCCTCCGAACCCATGCACACGCGGCTTTTTTTGGTTCGGCACGGCGAGTCCGAGGGCAACCTTCGGGGCCGGGTGCAGGGGCAATCGGAGAGCCCTCTGACCGACCGCGGCCGGGCCCAGGCGCGGGCCGCTGGGAGGGCCTTGCGCAACCGGGGAATCCGACATGTCTATTCGAGCGATCTCGAACGTGCCCGAGAAAGCGCGGAGCTGATCGACGAGAGCCTGGGCCTCGGTTTTGCGCAGGACCCGCGGCTCCGCGAAATGTGCTTCGGGCAGCTGGAGGGCCTCGGCTGGTCCGAGCTCGATGTGTACTACGCCGAGGCCGAAGCCCGGGGCGAGGGCGACTGGTACACCCACCGGCCTCCCGGAGGCGAAAGCCGGGCCGAGCTGACCGAGCGGGTGGTGGACACCTTGAGCGATCTGGTCGACCGGCACCGGGGGGAGACGCTGTTGCTGGTCAGCCACGGGGGCTTCATCGGATTTTTGTTGCGGCGGGTTCTCGGGCTCCCGGGGACGCCCCGGTACGTCGGTTTTCGAACGCCCAACGGCGCCATCCACCGGTTCGACCACCGGGACGAGCGTTTTCACCTGGTCACCTGGGCCGAACAGGTCCACCTGGACGGCTTGTGAGCTGGCCTCGCTTCGGTGCCCGTTGGCGTTCGGCGAACACCCGCGCAGCCCGTCCGGCGGTCAGGCCCGCTTCGCCACGCCGGTGAGCCGCTGCAGCACGTAAGGGGTGGCAGTGCCCTGCAACCACCGCAAGATGGCCGGAAAGACCAGGTCCGGGGCTGCTTCGCCCAACAGCAGCCCCGCGTGGCCGAAGGGAGCTTCGGCCGTGCCGAAGATCTCGACCTCGGCGGTCAGGCGCTCTTTCCAAGCCATCACCGCCGCGGGCGGGGCGACCCAGTCTCGATCCCCGCCAACCAGGTATACGGGACACTGCACCCGGCTCCAGTCCAGCGGCGAGCCGTCCGGTCCCACCGGCTCCTTTGCCCGGCCCCACGCGAGCAGGCTGTCGATCTTGCAGGCCGGAATGTTCTCCGGGATCGACGCCAGCAAGTGCCGCAGCTGATCGGGTGTGAGCCGAGACACCTGGGGCACCCGGTGGGCCACGAGCCGAATGGCCCAAGGCGCCACCGGCAGGGACAGGTGGGCCAGCCAACGCAGGGGCCAGCCCACCTTGGGCAGCCGGGGCAACGCGTGCAACCAGGGTCGCAGCAGCGGGTGCTGCCACCCTTGCACGTCGAAACGGCCCGGACTGCCGACGGCCACCAAACCGGCCACCCGGTCCCGCACGGGTCCGGTGCCCGCGGCTTGGTGCAGCAGCGGGAGCAGGCCGCCCCAGCTGTGCCCGACCCACAGGACCCGCTCGGCACCACTCAGGTCCAAGACCGTCTGGATCGCCGTGGGGACGTCCTGGTCCCGCTCTTCTTCCACGGTCCACGTGGCTCCGGCAGGCACCCGCGCGTGACCGTGGCCGCGGGTCTCCAAAAGCCACACGTCGAATCCCTCCCGCACCAAGGCCCGGGCCAAGCTGAGGCGATCCGACCCCGGCGGATGAAAATCCAGGTTGAACCGATTGGCGGCCACCCCGTGGCAAAGGATCACCGGCTCTCGATACCGGCTCCGGATCGGGGCCAAATGGGTGAGCCCGATGTGGTGACCGGGCCGGTCCAACTCCACCGTGAGCCGCTCGCCCACGGGCTCGGGCAACCGGAATCGCCGGGCCAGCCAGCGGGCCCACAGGGCGTACAGCGCGGCCGAGACCGCCAGGCCCAGCACC
>DAPKRQ010000140.1:0-6266 GCA_031800475.1 Myxococcales bacterium LLY-WYZ-16_1 | reverse complement strand
GCCACCGCCCCCATCCCGCCCGATACGTTCGGAAGTTTCAAGGCTTCGGGAAATCATTGTCGGCCCGATCTGCGTCGGAGTCGGTACACTGCACAGCGAAGATGCGTGGCCACAGAGCATTTCCCGCGGGGCTCCCGGGGGCTTGGGTCATCTGGGGATTGGTCGCATCCGCGTCCGTCGCTTGCTCCACCGAGGGGGCTTCGCCACCGGGACCCACCGACGGGGGCCCGACCGACGTCGGGCCCCCTGACGCCGGGCCGGACGTGGGTGTCTGCGCGAGCGACGGCGTGCTCTGCGACGACGGAGACCCGTGCACCGAAGGGGATCGATGCAGGGACGGGATCTGCGCGGGAACCCCAAAGGCTTGCCCGGGAGAGGGGTCTTGCATCGTCGGGGTCTGCGACCCCGAGACAGGGGCTTGCGGTACGGAGCCCGTGGACGACGGAACCGCCTGCGACGACGGAAACCTGTGCACCCGAACCGACACCTGCCGAGAAGGCACCTGCGTCGGCGCCGACCCCCTGGAGTGCGAGGCGGGCACCAGTTGCGTGGTGGGCGAGTGCGACCCGGAGACCGGCGAGTGCGTCGGCACCGAACTCGAAGACGGAACGGCTTGCGACAATCCCTGCGTCCGGGATGGGCGCTGCCGAGAGGGCGAGTGTCGCGGCATTCCGGTCTTCTGCGCGGCGCCGGCGTGCCAGACGGGCGGGACCTGCGACCCGGTGGTCGGCTGTCGATTCACCCCCAAGCCCGACGGTGAACCTTGCTCGGACCAGGACATCTGCACCACCGGCGACGTCTGCCAGGACGGCGAGTGCGTCGGCGTTCCGGCGATCTGCGGGGCCGAAGATCCGTGCCAGGTCGCCTTTTGCGACTCCCAGACTGGCTGCGGCACGACGCCTCTGGAGGACGGCACCGCCTGCGAGTTTCCCGATGACCTGTGCGTGAAGTCGGCGGAGTGCCAGGCCGGGCGATGCACGCCCACGGACGTCGTGGTGTGCGAGCAGAAAGCCTGCATGGTCTCGAACCAATGCGATCCGGACTTGGGGCTGTGCATGCCGACCTTCGAGGAGGACGGAGCCCGCTGTGACGACGGGAACCTGTGCACCGAGGACGGCACCTGCCAAGATCGGAACTGCCGGGGCGGAGCTCCGATCCCGTGGACCGGCACGCCGTGCTCCGACGGGGTGTGCTTCACCGACGTGACCCAGGCTGCGGGCATCACCTTCGACGCGGGGAAAAAGTACATATTCGGCCACGCCGCTTCCGGGGCGTTCGCGGACTTCGACCAAGACGGCGACCTGGACCTGCTGGTCGGCGCCGAGATCGAGAAGTTCGCGCTCTTCGAAAACCAGGGCAATGCAACCTTTCGCGACGCCACCGCAGGCTCGGGCCTGAGCACGGTAGGGACTTCCACCGCCGTGCACCAGGGCTTCGCGCTCGGGGACTATGACGGGGACGGAGACCTGGACGTGTACGTGTCGAACGACGGCTACAACCACCTCCTTCGAAACGACGGCAACATGTCCTTCACCGACGTGGCGAAGACCGCCGGCGTCGAGGGCCGCTACTCCTGGTCGGTGGGCTCGAGCTGGGGCGACTACGACGGCGATGGCGACCTCGACCTGTATGTGGGCAACTACATCAAACGGCCGAGCGTGTTCCCGGTTCATCGAGGCTTCGCGAACGAGCTATACCGAAATGACGGCAACGGTACCTTCACCGAGGTCACCTCGTCCGCGGGGCTCACCCGCGCGGGCTCCACGCCAGGCACGACGCTGGTCACCGCGTTCACCGACTTCGACGACGATGGAGACTTGGACCTGATGGACTGCAACGACTTCGGGAACCAGGTGATCTCGAACCAGCTCTATCAAAACGACGGGACCGGGAACTTCACCGAGGTGAGCAAGCAGTACGGGGCAAACGTCCGGCTGTACTGCATGGGCATCGCCGTCGGCGACTTCGACCGGGACCTGGACCTCGATTACTACTACACCAGCATCGGCCGGAGCGCGTTCCTGGAAAACCGGGGCGCCTCGGGCTTTCGAGAGGTCGTGGCCAACTTCGACGTCGAGATCGCCCAGGACGACTGCATCCCGACGCAAAAGCGTGCGAACTGGGGCACGGCCTTCTTCGACTTCGACCACGACGGCTGGGAAGATCTGTTCGTTGCGGGTGGATGGCTTCGTGCCCATGCGAGCCTCCGGAACGCGTTCAAGACCCAGAACAAGCTCTTCTTGAACCGGGGCCCGAACCAAACCTTTTTGGACGTGAGCCAGAGCGCCGAAGTCGCCTCGACCAAGAAGGCCCGGGGGGTCGTGTTTGGGGACTACGACGACGACGGCGACGTAGACATCTTCGTGATCAACATCTTGGGCAAAGCTCAGCTCCTTCGAAACGACTCACCGAACCTCGGAGCCTACCTGTGGGTCGACCTGGACGGACGGGTCAGCAACAGCCTGGGCCTTCATGCCAAGGTCGAGGCCGAGGCGGGCAACGTCACCCACCTGCGGGAGCTGGGCAATGTGCCCAGCTACACGTGTGGGGCGCCCCCCGAGGCCCATTTCGGTTTGGACAAGGCCACCCAGGTGGACGTGCTCCGAGTCCGCTGGCCGTCCGGCATCGAGCAGGAACTGGTGCGGGTGCCGGTGGATCAGCGGGTCACCCTGACCGAACCCTACGTGGTGGTGGACGGCGTCCAGACTTCGGGACCGGTCCGGGTCGGGAACAACCTGGGCGTCGACGTCGACGTGGCCGAAGAAGCGGGGCAGGGGGCGACCGTCGACGTGGAGCTCGAGCTCTTGGACGCGTCCGGCGGGTCGGTCGCTTCGACCCAAAAGACGGGCGTTCAGGTGAAGGCCAATGCCACCGACCGCCACAGCTTCAGCTTGGCCGTTCCTGCTTCGGCCACCGCGGGCACCCATGTTTTGGTGGTGTCCGTGCGCGAGGGGGCTGCGTTGGACGAATTCGAACGGGCGGTGACGGTCAACCCATGACGCTCGATCGTGGCGGGCTCGGCGGCGTCCTGGTGGCGGCCGTGCTCGCAGTCGCTGCGGCCTGCCAAAGCAGCCCCGGGGCCCTTCCCGGAGACGTTTGCGAGGATCGGGCCGACGGGACCGCGTGCACTTTGGACGATGGCTGCGTACGCTCGGCCGAGTGCCGGGGCGGATCGTGCGTGGCGGTCGAAACCCGGTCCTGTCCGGCAGCCGGCGACCCCTGCCTCGTGGCGAGCTGCGAGATGGGGGAATGCGTGGAGTTGCCTGTCCCCGACGGCACGGCCTGCGACGATGGCAGCCTCTGCACCGAAAGCGACGCCTGCGTGAGCGGGGTGTGCACCGGAGACCCGGTGACCTGCGAAGCCTCGGGGCTGTGCCGGATCGCGACCTGCGATCCAGCGGTCGGTTGCGTCGAGACCCAGGCCGAGGACGGGGTCCGGTGCGACGATGGAAACCGCTGCACCTTCGGAGAGCAGTGCGAAGCGGGCGAGTGCGTACCCACCCGGGAGCAATCGTGTCCGCGGACCCAGTGCCAGCTGGCCAACCGCTGCGAGCCGACCACCGGCTTGTGCGTGCCCACCAACGTTCCCGACGGGACGCCCTGCGACGACCGAAACCTCTGCACCGAAGGCGATGCCTGCTTCGACGGCATCTGCGAGCCTGCCCGGGCGGCCGACCGCGGGACGCCGTGCAGCCAAGGAATCTGTTTCACCGAAGTATCCGCCCAAGTCGGCGTCGATTATGCGCCCGATGTGCACCAGTTCAACCACGGTGCGGGCGTGGCGGCTGCGGACTTCGACGGCGATGGCGACGTGGATCTGTTCTTGGCCCAGGAGTTGGCCCAGCCGAAGCTCTATCTGAACCGCGGTGACGGCACCTTCGTCGACGCCACTGACAGCGCCGGATTTCCGGAACTGAACCTGTTCCGGGGGGTTTTTCAAGGAGTCACGGCGGCCGACTACGACAATGACGGCGACGTGGACGTGTTGGCTTTCCACGAGACCGAGAACAAGCTCTACCGAAACCGCGGGGACGCCACTTTCGAAGAGGTGTCCGAACAGGCGGGGATCGCGCGGCTTCGCTGGTCGGTGGGTGGGGCCTTTGCCGACTTGGATCTGGACGGCGACCTCGACCTGGTGGTCGGCAACTACATCCTTCCTCCCAGCGTCTTTCCGTTTCACAACCCGGAGAAAAATGCAGTCTTTCGAAACGAGGGCGACGGAACCTTCACCGAGCTCGACGGCGGAGCCGGCATGCACGCCAGTAAGGCCGGCGCGACCCTCACGGTGGTGAGCACCGACTTCGATGGAGACGGGTTGCCGGATATCGTCGAATGCAACGACTTCGGTCAGACCGTGACGCCGAACCGGTGGTTCAAAAACGTCTCGGTGCCCGGGGGGGATATCGTGCTCGAAGAAGTGGCCGGCCAGCTCGGTACCGACGTGGAGCTGTTCTGCATGAACACGGCCCTCGGTGATTTCGACCGAGATCGAGATCTGGACGTTTACCACACCAACATCGGGGCTCACGCACTCCTGCGAAACGACGGCGACCGCTACGTGGATGTGGCCGTACAGACCGGTACCGACGTGACCCGAGAATCCTGTCAGCCCCACTTGTTCTCGGCCGGATGGGCCGCCGGGTTTCGAGACTTCGACTCCGACGGATGGCTCGACCTGTTCGCGGCGTCTGGTTTCGTGATGACCGATCCGGATCTCGACAATGCAGAAGACGCGGAAGACAAGCTGTTCAAGAACACGGGTGCCGCACCTTGGTTCGAGGACATATCGGCCACCGCGGGCGTCACGAACCAAGGACGAGCTCGGGGCGCGGCATTCGCTGACCTGGACGGCGACGGTGACGAGGACATCGTGGTTACCAACATGGAGGGCCCGGTGCTCATCTATCGAAACGATTCCCCCCAAGGGAACTGGATCCGCTTCGACTTCGAGGGCACTGTGTCCAACCGCGACGGCTACCACGCTCGAGCGCAGCTGTGGGACGACGGCGGCCGAGAGTACGTGTTCGAGTCGACGCCGTATTCGGCGTATCAGTCCATGCCGGCGCCATCGGTCCACGTGGGTCTGGGAGACGCCGCTGCCGTCGACCGGGTTCGGGTGCGGTGGCCCTCGGGCGTCGAGCAGCAGATCTTCCATCCGTCGTTGGCCACCGAGCACCTGCTGGTGGAGCCGCCGTTCCGGGTAGACGGAACCGTCACGTCTAAAGCGGGCGGTCTATCAGTGGAGGTCGAACTCGAGCTCTTGCAAGCGGTCCCGTCGGTGACGGCTCGCGTTCTTCGAAACGACCAGGTCCTCGCCGATCGAACCTGGGAAGAAGATGCCGCCGGACCGGGAACGCTCGAGCAGACGTTCCAGATTTCGGGAACGGACCCGGTGCGGCTCGAGGTGGCCGCGGGCCGGTCGGTGCATCAGCTCCAGCTGAGCGCCGCAACGCCCTGAGGCTCCCGGCGGCCCGTCGACCGTGGGGCCCCGGGGGCGAACCGAACCTGACGGCCGGGGCCCCCTCGCGTCCCACCTGGCGACCGTCCGGGGGGATGCCGGTTCAGTCGACCCGAGAAGAGAAGCCCGCGGCCGGGAAGGGCGACCCGACGGGCTCGGTACCCCAGCCGGCCGGCGCCGTTCGGGCCCTCACAGTTGCTTTGCGGCCAAAGCAGCGAACCGTTCAGAGGGGCCGTCTCGGACAGCCTGATATAGAGCTTTCGCTTCACGGGAACGTCCGAGAAGCCGCAGGGCTTCGGCGAGACCGAACTGGGCGGCAGGCTTCGCCGAATCCGGAAGGCGCTCGAGGGCTGCGGAAAACCGCTGTTCCGCCGGCTCCGCTTCGCCCAACCCCAGGTGGGCGCTGCCCCAGGCGGCGAGCTCCCAGCCGGTCTGGGGATCCGGCAGCTCTTTTCGAAGGATTCCGAGCGCCTTCCGGTATGCGCCGGCCTGCAGAGCTTCCAGCGCCGCCGCCAAGGGGCCGGAACGACGCTCGGGCGCCGGGGACGAACCCCGGGCCGCGTCCGGGGGCGGAGAGTCGGGGGCTTCGCCGGACTGGGGGGCCGCGGGGGCTTGCGGCGGTGCGTTCCCTTCGCCCCGAAGTGAAGCCGCCCGTTCGCGGGCAGCGTCGACCCACTTTTGGCGGTTCGGCCGCCCTTCGGTGTCGGCGTACCGGTCGAAGGCTCCGGCGGCCTCGGCGGACCGGCCCAATCCCTCCAGCACCTCGGCGTACGCGTACCAAGCGTCCGCATCGTCGGCGTGGTCCTGC
>DAPKRQ010000139.1:0-3457 GCA_031800475.1 Myxococcales bacterium LLY-WYZ-16_1 | reverse complement strand
GAGGCTACTACGGCGCTTCGCCCCCGGCGGCCGAGTGGATCCGGCAGCTGCCCCATCGCCGTCACGCAGTCCAGGCCCTGTTGCTTCCGGTGGTCTGGGTGGCGGCGGTGCGGATGGCAGCCCCCTGGTTGGGCGGGGCCGTCTTGCTGATCCTCGTCGTCCGGGTGCTTCGCCGTCGATTCGAGCGAAGGGGGCGGGGCCCGGCTCGGGCAGCGGCAACAAGTGTGCTGCTGCTGGGTATTGTCGCCGTCCCCACGTCGGCTTTCTCCCAGCAGCGAGCTGAAGCGGCGGCACAGCGGCCAAAGCCCGCCCTTCCGGTCGGACTGGGCTTCGAGTTCAAAGCGGGTCCGTACCTTCCGAGGCTCGCCCAAGAAGACAACACGAATCCGGCCTTCGCGAACATCTTCGGAAGCGACGACCCGTCGCCTCAGTTCACCTTCGGAAGCGAGGTGCAACTGTACCGAGGCTTTGGGTCCTTGGGGCTGTACGGCTCGGTGAGCTACGCAAATTGGAACGGCCGGGGTCTGTTGCCTGGGAGCACACCCGACGCACCCCTGCGGAGCGATGACGAGACCACCCTGAACCTGATCCCGCTCACCGCTCAGGTGGTGTACCGCTTCGACATCCTGGTGGACCGGACGCCCGTGCCCTTGGTGCCCTATGTGCGGGGCGGGTTGGCTTACACCGTCTTTTGGATCACCGACGGGGCCGGCAACGTGTCCCGGGTGGAAAACGGCACCGCGACCGAGGATGACGACTTCGTGGGGCGAGGCGGAAAAATTGGGCTCACCGGGACGGTGGGCATGTCTTTGCTGTTGAACTTCGTCGACCGCCGAGCGGCCCAAAATCTGTACAACACCACGAAGATCCGGGGCACGTACCTGTTCTTCGAGCTTCAGCACAACGAGGTCGACGATTTCGGCAGTCCCGGCTTCGACTTCAGCGACACCACCTGGAACGCCGGCCTGTTTCTGGAGCTGTGATCCGAACCATTCGCCTGGCCGTCGAGTACGACGGAACCGCCTACGCGGGTTGGCAGCGGCAAGGCGACCTGCCAACGGTGCAAGCCGAGCTGGAGCGAGGCCTGGAAGTCTTGTGCCAGCATCCGGTCCGGGTGCGGGCGGCGAGTCGCACCGATGCGGGGGTTCACGCCCGGGGGCAGGTGGTGGCGTTCGAGACCGATTCCTCGGTTCCCCTTCGGGGGTTCGAGCGCGGCGTCAATCCCCAGCTTCCGGGCGACATTCGGGTGCAGGCTGCGTCCGAAGGCTCGCCGGGCTGGGATCCGCGGCGGGAGTCCCGAGGGAAGAGCTACCGGTACGTCTTCTGGACGGGGCCTACTCCTTCCGCTCTGGACCGGCACCGAGCGTGGCACGTTCGGGGGGAACTCGATCTCGACGCCATGGGCCGGGCGGCCGAGTCGCTCCTCGGCGCCCATGACTTCGAGGCGTTCCGGGCATCGGGCTGCGTGGCCCGCCACGCGGTCCGGACCATGCATCGCTTTTCGGTGGAACGAGGGCTGTATCGGCAGGTGCATCTGGTGGTGGTGGGCAACGCCTTCGTAAAGAACATGGTGCGGATCTTCGCCGGTACCCTGGCGGAGGTCGGGCTCGGGCGCCGCAGCGTGGATTCGGTGGCTGACGTGCTCGCTTCGAAAGATCGAACGCGCGCCGGTGTCACCGCGCCCGCCCAAGGCCTGACCCTCGAAGAGGTGATCTTCGACGACCGTCTGCCGCCCCGCCCGCAGGACGACGGCGACCTCGACGCCGCCGGACGGTGAAACGGCCAGGCGAGCAAGACCTGTGACTCGGTCGATACGCTTCGGAAACGACGAATCCGGGCGTTCGTCGCCCATCGCCCTTCGCCGGGTTCGCGAACACGGGCCGGGCGCGGACGGGCGGAGAGGCTGGGGCCTGTTGGGGGATCCCGGGTCGCGCAACGGGGATCGCCCGGAGGGCGGGTGCGGACCAAAGACGACGCTTCCGGGATGGGCGCGCTGGGGTCCTCGACAGGCGACGTGCATGCTATTCGTTTGGCATGCACGAGCCGGATGCACCGGGGCCCCCGCAGAGGCGGGCGAGAGTCCACATGGAAATTCGCCATTTCAAGCTGCCGCCGGTCGAAAGCGCCCTGGTGGTCGGGGTTCGCTCGCCGATCGGCCCGAACGCCATGGAAAAGGCTCTGCAGGAGATGATGCCGCACCAGTATGTCCGGGTCGATGTCGACAACGAGCGGATTCAAACGATCTTCTTGCAAGCGACCCACCTGCGGCGAATTCCCAAACAAAGGCTCGTCCAACTCATTTTGACGAACTGCGAAGAGATGATCGACGGCACCGAGATGCTCCACGTGACCCTCGACGTGCTCGTGGCGGCCACAGAGGAGGTGGAGCTGTGAGCTCGGTGGCAAGCTTGTTGGAGCCGGCGCTGCAGCTGAATGCCTACAGCACGGTGGCCGATGCACTCCCTGCGCTCGCCCAGGGAAAGCCTGCGTGGCTCCACCGGAATGGAATCTGGGGGGCCGTGGTGTCCACCAACGCCGTCGGCCATGCCCAGGCCCGGCGGGTGATCGACCTGCCTTTGGTGTCCGCATCGCCGCTCTCTCCGAGCGATGCGCCGCCCGACATCGTGACCCGGTCGCACGCGGCGGGTTACCTGCCGGTCGTGGAAGGGGAGGTGCTGCTCGGACACGTGCGCGTGCATCGAATGGAACACGAGGCGACCCTCATGCGCACCGACCTCGCCTTGGCCCTCGCCCACGACCTCAACAATGCCATTTGGGTCGCGGGCGCTCTGCTGGAGGAGTCCCGCGCGAGCGCCGCCGTGGAAAAGGCCCTTCACCACGCCGCTCGGTTGGTCACGCGGCTGCAGGGGTTCGCGGGGCGGCGGGCGGACCGGCCACAATCCATGGACGTGGGCAGCCATGTGGCCGAGTTGCTCGAGTGGCTGCGTCCCGTGCTGGAACCGATCGAGTTGGCGATCTTCGTTCAGTCGGGCGGGCGGCCGCTCGTGGCCTCGGTCGACCCGGCGGGGATCGAACAGATCGTCGTCAACCTGGTGATGAACGCTCGGGATGTGCTCGATGGACACGGCGCAGTTCGTGTGGACATTCGGTGGGCGGGGGCCGACCTGGTCGTCGAGGTCGCGGACAACGGGCCTGGCATTCCCACCGATCTCATCCCTCGGGTGTTCGAGTGGGGCGCCACGTCCAAAGGGGCGCACCGGGGCATCGGCCTGGCCTCTGCCGCTTCCGTCGCCCGCGAGATGGGAGCCACCCTGACGCTCGACCGGACCGGCCCCGAGGGAACCGTCTTCCGGTTGGCCCTTCCCGGGGGCCGGCCGGGCTGAAGAACCGCCGGACCCGTCTGCCGCAATGCCGACCTGCGGGGCCGCTTGCCCGGCGCCAAGCGGTGGGTAGAGCATCGGCACCGGTGAGCGACCAGGGCGCGAACGCGGCGGCC
>DAPKRQ010000138.1:0-9029 GCA_031800475.1 Myxococcales bacterium LLY-WYZ-16_1 | reverse complement strand
TCCCTTCACGTCGTTCGGCCGGCTGAGCCGCGCTGGGGGTATCCTGCAAATCTGAACGACGGAAGACGCGCCGGCTCGGCAGTGCGCACGAGCGCGAACGCTCGAAGCGGGTTTTCGGACCGTCTCGCGGTTGGGCTTTCCAGCCGACGAGGAAGTGCCGGATTTCTCCGGGGTTTTTTCGCAAAAAATCCGCCGCAGCCGTCGGGAAGGGCTGGTTTTCCAGGACCTTCCACAGGTAGAGCATCTGAGTGCAATCTCCGAACCTGACGCTGGACCCCAAGATGCTGGCGCCACCGGGTAAGGCTCGAACCGCGCTGGATCGTGCGTTTTCGAAGGTCCTGCGGGACGAACGGGACCTCCCGGTGCTCCGCCTGTTCGCGCTCATGACCGTGTCCCTGCTGCCGGCCGTGGTCTGCTCGTACTTGGTGGGCACGCCGCCCTGGTGGTGGCTGCTCGCGGTATTCGTGCTGGCGCAGTACTTCACGGCCCCCTACATCTTGGCTCTTCACGTGTCGTCCCACCGAGGCATCTTTCGAAGAGAATACCGTTGGCTCCAAGGGTTCGTCGTCTGGGTCCTCGGTCCGCTGGTCGGTCAGACTCCCGAGACCTATAAAGCCCACCACATGGGCATGCACCACACCGAAGAAAATCTGGAAGGTGACTTGTCGTCGACCATGCCCTACCAGCGGGACCGCTTCGGGCACTGGCTACACTACCTGGCTCGATTTCTGTTTCTGATCTTTCCGGAGCTGTCCGCCTACATGCTGTCGCGCCGCCGTTATCGGCTGGTTCGCCGCCTTTGGGCTGGCGAGCTCGGCTACCTGGCCGTCGTGATCGGGCTGCTGTTCCTGAACTGGCAGGTCACGCTCTGGGTATTCGTGGTGCGCCTGTTCGTCACCCGTCTTGCCCTGATGGCCGGAAACTGGACGCAGCATGCGTTCATCGATCCGAAGGATCCGGCCAGTCCGTACAAGAGCTGCCTGACCCTGATCGACACGCCCTACAATCGGATGTGTTTCAACGACGGCTTTCACGTGGGTCACCACATCAAGCCGAACCGGCACTGGTCCGAGATGCCGGACGACTTTCTGCGCAACCTGGACCGCTATGCCGAGGAGCGGGCCGTCGTGATCCGGGGGTTGGATTACTTTCATCTGTGGCTGCTGCTGATGCTCAAGCAGCACCAAAAGATCGCCCAACACCTGGTGGTCTGGCCGGGGATGGATGACAGCCTCGAAGGTCGGGTGGCTTGGTTGAAATCCCGCCTGCGCCCCGTGAAGCGAGAAGCGCCCGGCTCTGCCCCGGTCACCGTCTGAACCGGGTTCACATCGGTCCGAGCCCGCATCCTCGAACTCCGGGCCAAAGCGTCAGGCGTTCAGGAGTCTCGTTTCAAGGCCCCGTGACAGGCGACGCAGGTACCGAGATAGGCACCCAAGACCTCGACCCGATCCTTCGGCCGTTCGGCTTTCTGGGCTCGGCCGGGAAGGGGTTCGAAAGCCTGCAGTGCCTGTTTCAGATCCGCCTTCGATGCAACCCGATCCGACTCGGGTCGCACTCCGCTGGCGGCGAGCGCATCGACGCCCGCGTCCCACAACCCGTCGGAGCGGCTGACCACCCCATCCCACAGCCGGTCGGCGGCCCATGCGTGAAGCTCGATGGCCGCTTTGGGGCGCTTTGGCGCCCCGAGCCGAACCCGAGCTCCGACCGCCGCGTGGCAACTGCCGCAGGTGCCCGCCAAGCGGGCCGTCGCCGAGGCCATGGGCCCGACGCCGTCGCCACTCAGGACCGCTCGGGCCTCTTCCTGCATGTCTTGAAGGTGGGCTGGCCAGCCCTCGGGCAGGCCCGAGTGGGGCTCGTGCTCGGCCAACCATTTGGCGTGTCGCCGGGCTTCTTCGAGGTCACCGTCGACGACCGCCTTTTGGACCTGGTCCACTCGAACGAAGTGCTCTTGCATGTGGCTGTGCAGGCTGCCTTCCTCCACGGCCGGTTCCGATTTGGCGGTCTCGGCCGGTTGCGTGGACGGGGCGGATGCCTTTTCGGGCCCGGACTCGTCCGGGCCGGATCGGGTTTCGGTGCAGGCCAGCGCGGCCAGCACCGCCATCCAGGGGGTCAGCTTCGTCATGGACGCCATGGGTGGTTCGTACCCCCTTTGCACGTCGAGTCTCAACGGGACGGTGGGGCGGGGGCGCCAGTGGCGTCCGAATCTTCGGCCAGCCGACGGATCAGCGGTCCGACCGTCAGGCCCTGCACCACGATCGAGAAGATGACGGTCAGGTACGTGGCCACCAAGATGGGCTCCCGGGCCGCAGAGGGCTCCAGGCTCATGGCCAGAGCCACCGAGATGCCCCCCTTGAGCCCACCCCAAATGAGGACCCGGCGGGACCCCCGCGGAAGGTCCACGAACCGCCGCAATGCGGCAAGGGGCAGGAACACGGCCGCGCTGCGGGCCAGGAGGACCAGCGGAATCAAGACCAGGCCCGCCAGCATCGGCTGGAGTTGGAACGCCAGCGCGAACACCTCCAGACCGACCAGGAGGAAGAGTATGGCGTTCAGGACCTCGTCGATGAAGTGCCATACGATGTCGAGGTGCCGCTTCGTTTCGTCCGACATGGCGAACAACCGGCCCCGGTTGCCCAGAAGCAACCCGGCCGCCACGGCGGCCAGAGGGGCCGACACATGCAGCTTCAGGGCCACCAGATTCAAGGCCAGGACGCACGCCGCGCTGATCAGGATCTCGAGGTTCGCGGCATCCAAGGACCGCATGGCCCGGTAGGCGATCCAGCCGAAGGCGAGCCCCAGCACCAGCCCGCCCACAATCTCCAAAAAGAGCAGCTTCGCCACGGCGGCCGCACCGATGGCTTGTCCATGACCGTCGTGCCCACCTCCGCTGGCCATCTGCACCAACACCAAGAAAACCACCACGCCGACCCCATCGTTGAACAGGCTTTCGCCAACGATCTTCGCTTCGAGCGAAGGACGCGCGCCGGCCGATCGCATGATTCCGAGTACGGCGATCGGATCGGTGGGAGAGATCAGGGCCCCGAACACCAGACACCAGGCGAAGGGCACCTCGAGCCCGAAAAGCCCGAAAACGGCCCAGGCGGCCCCGCCCGCCACCGCCGTGGACACCACCACGCCGACGGTGGCCAAGCTCAGGATCGGCCCGGCTCGGTCCAGCAGGCGGTCGATGTCCGTGTGCAGCGCTCCGGCGAACAGCAGGACGCTCAGCAGTCCGTGCAAAACCGCGTCGGCAAAGTCGATCTCGAGCACGGCGGTCCGAGCCTCGTCGGCCAAACCCAGGCTCGGGACGAGGGCGTCCATGCCCAGCATGGCGAGGGAGGCCGTCAGTCCGGACACCAACAGGCCGATGGTGAAGGGCAACTTCAAGACATGGTGGTTCAGCAGTCCGAAGGCAGCGGCCAGGACCCACAGCACGGTGGTGGCTTCCAGGACGAACATGGCGCCGCGGAACCCTGGGCCCTCTTTCCACCGGGTGCAAGGCGGAGGCCGTGGTAGGCACGAGCGAGGATGATGGCCGAGCGGATGGCTTCACCGATGCCTCCAGAGCGGAACGGCGTCGCCCGTGCATACTCCCTGTGGGGGCTCGGGATCGGAGTGGCCGGGGCCGCGGCGCTGGTTGCGGCATGGCAATGGACGGGCAGCCAACTGGCCTTGGTCCAAGCGGCGGACAGCGTGGTCGATTCGTTGACCGCCGCCGGGCTGTGGTGGGCGGCCCGGATCAGCCGGGAGCCGCCGGACGAAAACCATCCGGCGGGGCACCAGCCCGCGGAGCCCATCGGCGCGTTGTTGGTGGCGGTCCTCGCGGGGGCCCTGTGCTTCGAGGTGGCCTCCCAGGCCATCGACGCCCTGAATTCGGACCGTTCGCCTGCGCTGCCGCCGGCCCTGGTCGGCGTGTTCGCGGCGAAGGGCCTGGCCAAGTCCTGGCTCGCGCGGGCGGCTCTTCGTCGCAACCGAAGGTCCCCGAGCCCGGTCCTGCAAGCCATCGGCGTGGACTCCCGCAACGACGCCCTGGTCGGGGCGGTGGCCATCGTGGGGTACTTTGGGGCCCGCTTCGGGTCGCCGCGGATCGACGCCTGGCTCGCGCTACCCCTGGCTGCCTGGATCGGCGCGTCGGCGGTCTGGCTGGGCCTCGAGAATCTCCGCTTGCTGATGGGGGAGGCGGCGCCCCCCGAGCGACGCCGGGATCTTTTGGCCCTGGCTTCGAGCGTGCCCGGGGTCCGGCGGGCCCATTCCCTCAAGGCTTACCATTGGGGCTCTGGGCTCATGGTTTGGGTGCAGGTCGTGGTGGATCCGGAACTGTCGGTCCGCGAGGGCCACGACATCGGACACGCGGTCGAAAACCGGATCTGTGCCGAGGGCGACGTGGTTCAGGTGCACGCCCACGTGGATGTGGACGAGGACGAAGACTGAATGGCACCGGATGGCAGGCTCGGGGCCCGGCTCGCCCGCGTTGCGCGCCGTTTGGTTGCGGCCGTGGCTGCGAACGCCATGGCGTCCTCGGGTTCCGGCATCACCGCATCCACCGCCAGCTGAGGCAAGGTGAGCTCCGAGGACTCCAGTGCGCGTCCCACGCCGAGGATTCGGATCCGTCGGTTGCGGGACAAGCGCCGCACCGAGCGCAGGGCGCCCCGGATCTCGTCGAGCAGGTCCTTTCGATGGACCGTGCAGATCAGCAAGTCGACCTTCCTGAGCCGATGATGCCGCACGACCTGGGCCACCGACGTGCCTTCGAGCTTGTCGATGGTCCAGCCGGCGCGCCGGAGCAGGCACTCGTGAAGGATCGGAGCGAAGGCCACATGGTCCTGCTCCGGGCTCCAAAACGCCACCCGGCCTCCCATGCATTCGCTGGGCGATGGTCCCATGCGCGAGGTGAGCTCGAGGGCGAATGCGCGGAGGTGACACAATCCCAGGGTTCGGTCGAAGCCGCTGCAGCGGTCCTGCAACCAGGCCTCTTCGACCGCTTGGGCCGCGGCCGGCAGCAGCCGATCCCGCAGGGCCTCGGCCCGCACCCCGCTGCGCTCGAGCCCGTGGAGCATCTGGCGCGCCGGCTCCGGGTCGGTATTGCGGCTCTTGCAGGCCAGCTGGGTCGGCAGGTTTTAGGGCCACGGGTCTGGAGCGGGGCGTTGTTGGGCCGTGGCGGGTTGGTGCCGCCGCAGCAGCTCGGGAACCACGTGGTCTCGGACCGTCCGCAGCACCGTGCGGCGCTTGATGCCCGGGGGCAGAAGCTCTGCCGAGGGGCAGGCCGGGACCGCCGAGAGCACGGCCCAAGCGGTTCCAGTTCCGGTCCCGTCCGTGCAGCCGCCGGGCAACCCGTGCGCTCCGTCCCCGTTCCAGGAGGCGCGCAGGTCCTGAAATCGAGCGGAGGTTTGGCCTCCGTCGAGGATCCGCTCTCGCGGAGGTTTGGGCCCGTTTTTGGGCTTGGCGTGACCGGGGTTCCTCGAAAGCGCCAGCACGGCCGTGACGGTCAGCAAACGGCACGCCAATGGCGCAAGCCAGGCAGCTTGCGAAGTTTTCGTCGGTGGGTGGGTTTGGGCGTTACCAGAGCGTGGCATCGGCTCGGCCGAAACGTTCGCAACGGGTGACCCCCGTTCGCATAGCCGACGACCCTTGCCAATCCGCGGCCTCCACGGTTGGTGACGCCGTGGTCTGGGACGTCGGTCTGCTCCTTTTGGGGCTGGTGACCGTGGTGGTCGGCGCCGAGGTGTTCGTCCGGGGCTCCGTCGGTCTGGCGCGACTGTGGGGCATGAGCTCCCTGTGGTTGGGGCTCACCGTGGTGGCCGTCGGGACCAGCGCCCCCGAGATCGCCCTCAGCTTCGAGGCCATCTTCGAGGGCCGCGTCGACATGGCGGTCGGAAATGTCGTCGGCAGCAATATTTTCAACATTCTCCTGGTGTTGGGCGCGTCGGCGGCGATCGCGCCGCTGCCGGCAGCGTGGATGCTGGCCCGCATCGACCTGCCGAGCCTGGCCGCGATTTCGGGCCTCACTTGGGGCCTCGCCGCTTGGGATGGGGAGTTGCAGAGGAGGGATGGCGTGCTGCTGCTGTTCGGAATGGTGGCGTACGTCGCGTTTCGGATCGGTCTCGACCGTTCCCGCCGGACCCAGCCCATCGAAAAGGACCCGTTCCGCCCCCGCTCGCTGGTGCTGTCGTTGCTGGGCGTGGCGCTGGGGCTGGTCATGTTGCGCTCCGGGTCTTCCTGGATGGTTCATGCTTCGGCCCAGCTGGCCCGAGAGTTCGGGGTGACCGAGCGGGTCATCGGCCTCACGATCTTGTCCACCGGCACCTCCCTGCCCGAGGTGGCCACGTCGTTGGTGGCGGTTGCGAAGGGCGAGCGAGAGCTGGCGGTCGGAAACGCCATCGGCAGCAGCTTGATGAACTTGGTCTTGGTGTTGGGGCTGACTGCGACCTTCGCTCCCATCCAGGTGGCGGTGAACCCCTCGATCCTGAGCTTGGACCTTCCGGTCATGGTGGCGACGGTGGTGGCCTGCCTGTTCGGGTTTCGACCGGGGCGCGCGTTCGGACGGGTTTGGGGCGCTTCGTTCCTGATCGGTTACGCCGTGTACCTGAGCTGGTTGTTGGCCACCGGTTGACCGGCCGCTCGGTCTGCTTCGCTCATCGCTCGGCGGAAAGAAGCGACTTCGGGTTCGGAAACTTCAGACGGCCTGGGCGACGTATCGGTCGGCTGGGCTTCCGTCCCGGGTTCGCTGAAAGTCGAGGATTCGGGTGTTGAAGCCAGCCTTTTGAAGCTTCACCGCAGCTTCGGCCTGGTGGGGCTTCGGTTCGACCACGAAGCCCACGTGGGCCATGCCGTGCAGCCACTTGTCGCCGTGGTCCGACGAATCTCCGAATGCCGCGATCGGCTTGCGGAGCGCGTCCTTGGGGGTGCCGAGCTGGCCCATCAGTTGGCCGGTTGCGTACTGCTTGCCCGGGCCCGAACTCAACACGCCGTCGAGCTCGCCGGTATACTTGCCATCGGAGCCGACCTTGGAGCGAACACCGCGGATTTCGTCGCCGGCGAATCCCAGCTCGCGCGCAAACCGGCCGTTCACGGCTTCGAGTCCGGCCGTGACCACCAATGGGCTGTATCCTTTGGCGCGAATGGCGTCGAGGATCGGATCGATCCCGGCGAACACGCTCGGCTTCCCCTCCGATTCCACGAGCTCGGCGCTGAGCTCTTCGACTTCTTTGGGGGTCATGCCCTTCAGCATCTCGACCTGCATCTTCACGCCTCGGTCGTAGCCTTTGCCGTATTCTTTTGGAGAGAGGCTCTTCAGCTGATTCCACTGGGCATCGCGGTACCGAACGGCATCACGGTTGACACCTAGGTCTGGGCCGGACTCGTCGGGTTCGAGGCCCAGTTCCCGCAGGGCTTCGGACAAGGCCGGGCGCGCCTCGGGTTTCAACAGGCCTCGTTGGGCCGCGAGCTCGAAGAACCGCCCCGGGAAGTCGTCCTTCCAAAGGGTCCCGTCGGCGTCGAACACCACGAACGGCGCGATGCCCTGGGACCGCAGATGCGCGGCGCTCGGAAGGGAGTCGATGAATTTCAGGACGTCTTCCGGGCCGACGGTGATGTCGGCCGGCGTGGTCTTCGTGGGGGCTCGGGGACCGTAGACTTTCTGGGTGGGGGCACCGCCGGCCAGGGGCCGAAGGCTGGGCATGCCCATCCCTCGGGCTCCCCGCAGCCGGGATGGGAGCTCTGGGGTCGGGGTCTTGCGGTTTGGCGGGCTATCGGTGCCGGTCGGGGTCAGCACGGGATACCCGCTGCGTTGAATGGTCTGCAGGGACGCGGGGCTCAGCATGCGCGGTGGGTGTAACCGACCCCCGAATACCGCGGCATCGGTCGGACGTCCGAGGGCCGCACGCGCTCATCGGAGCTGGCCGATGGGGCGATCACCGGTCCGGGCCGCGCTGCGGGGTTGTACGCTCCGGTGAAAGGGTTCCGACCGGCTCGTCTGCGGTCGGCGCCCGTTGAGGTGACGCTCCAATGGATTGCCTCGGTCGAGACAGGGGCGATAGGCCGTGGCCATGGTTCGAAAGACTCTGATCGCGTTCGCCGTCGTGATCGTCGGTTTTCTGGCATACATTCAATTCCGTCCGAGCGAAATGCACGTCGAACGCACCGCGCACATGTCGGTGCAGCCTGAAGTGGTATTCGATCTGATTGACCATCTGCAGTCGTGGGAGCGTTGGGATCCTTGGAACGAGCTGGACCCGAACCAGACCACCACCTACTCCGGCCCCGAGCAGGGCGAAGGTGCCGTGGCCGAATGGAGCGGAAACGACCAGGTCGGAAAAGGACGCATGGAACTCGTGAAGTCCGAGCCGCCCCAGCGGGTCGTGGTGAGCTTGCAGTTCTTGGAACCCTTCGAGTCCGAAGCCACCACCGAGTTCGTGTTGAAGCCCATGGACGGCGGCGAGGCCACCGAAGTGACATGGTCAATGTCGAGCGAGTACAGCTATATGGAGAAGGCCATGGGACTTTTCATGGACTTCGACCATCTGATCGGAAACGACTTCGAAAAGGGTCTTGCCAAACTGGAGCAAGTGGCGCTGGCCGAGGCCGAGCGGCGCGCGAAAGCGGCGGCCGAAGCCGAGACGTCGGCGCGGGCGGAGGCCGAGCCGGAGTCTGAAGCCGAATCCGTCGACGGCGAGTGACCTCGGGCTCGGGCCGAGCCCCGGTCTGCGGGGGTGCGTTTCGGAGGCCCGAGCGGATCGCAATCGGCCGCTTCGTCTGTACAATCGGTCCAACGCCCCTCCGGGGGTGCGGACCGGCGGATGGGGCGAAAAATCGGTTGGGTGAAATTCGTTGCGCCCGACGCTTGCGTTCCGAGCTTTGGCTCGACCCCGGCTGCTGCTGCGGAGCAGCTTTTTCACCGGCACGGCACCGGCACCGGCAGCGCCACCGGCAGCGGCACCGGCTGGGGCAGCGGCACCGCCACTGGCAGCGGCACCGGCAGCGGCAGGGGCACCGGCACCGGCACCGCCACTGGCACCGGCAGCGGCAGCGGC
>DAPKRQ010000137.1:0-1755 GCA_031800475.1 Myxococcales bacterium LLY-WYZ-16_1 | reverse complement strand
CGTCGTCTTCGGGCGACCCAACCCCGCCCGCCGAGCCCTCAGCGAGATCTGCGCCGGCCATGTCTGCAAAGAGCGCCTTGGACCAGGCCATTCGGGCGGCTCGCAGTGGAGACCTGGCCGGTGCAGCCGGTGCCGCGCGGCAGGCCGTCGAGCTCGACCCGAAGATGGAGCGGGCGTACCTGTTGTGGGGCTCCGCCTGCGAGCAGCAAGGCGACTTGCAGTGCTCGATGGACGCTTATCAGCGCGGCCTCGAAGCGCTACCTCGTTCCGCAGAGCTCCTTCGCGAGCGCGGCTTGCTTCGGCTTCAGCAGGGGGATGCATCCGGCGCGGTGTCGGATCTGGAACGGGCTCTCGACACGGTCGAGGCACCCGAGACCCGAGCCGACCTGGCGTTCGCGTATCTGTTCGCTGGACAGCCCGAGCGGGCTCAGCAGGCTTCGTTGGAGTCGGTGCAGGCCGCTCCCGAGTGCTTTTTGTGTTGGATGGCCCGGGCCGAAGTTCTGACCCAGCTCGAACGCCATCGCGAGGCGGAAGCAGCTTATGCCGAAGCCCTTCGGATCACACCGAACGATCCGGATGCCTTGGCTGGCCGAGCGAAAGCGCGTTTTCGTGCGGGGGACGCCGCCGGTTCGTCCGAAATCTTCGAGCGGCTGGTGCAGCGCATCCCCGATGATCCTCGCTTGCGGGTGCAGGCGGCACAGGCAGCCATGGCCGCCGAATTTCCAGGTCGTGCGGTCCGCCACCTCGAACGCGTGGTCCGCGACAATCCCGACAATGTGGAGCTTCTCCAGTTCCTGCTACGGGCCCGCGAAGCGGCCGGCGACGCGGACGGGGCGCGGCGGGCGCGAGAACGGCTGAAAGCCCTGCAGTGATCGAGCCTTGCGGGCTCAGCGACCCGCCCGAACCGGAGAGGCTTTGAGCGCGGCCTTTCCGTCCTTTTCATAGACCTGGAAGCGGACGGTGCGACAGCCATACTTTTGGATCATGGCTTCGCGGTTTTTGTGGAGTTTTTGGACGAACCGCTCGAAAGCCAGGTTGTCGGTGGGCTCTCCGCAGCGGCGACGCATCTGAACGAACCGGTCGTAGACTGCGCGAAAATGGGCCTGGTCCTCTGCGTCCGGCTCGTTCGGATCCGGCGCTCGGCTTTGGTGGATCAGGTCTTCGGGAACGGAAGCGACCACCGTGGACTCCTTCAGGCTGCGGCCCCCCTCCCCCGCGGCCTCGGCGTCGTCGCGGGCCGCGCTCTTCGCCAACAGATCTTGGGCCACCGGCGCCACCACGGTGGAGTCCCGTCGCTCATCGGTGCCGCCGGACCGCAGGCCGGCGCCGGCCGACAGATCCCAGGGGTTTTCGGCGCTTCCCCCGGCCCGCACTCCGCTGGATCCGGGGGCGGGACCGGTGCCGGCGAGCTCCACCGGCATGGAATCATCCAGGTCATTGACCCGAGGCAGCCCGCCCCGGATCTCCCCGGCCGACCGGCGAGACGGACGGCCCGATGGAGGCTCGGGTTCGACCGCCTCCGGTTCGGGCGACATTTCCGGAAGCTGCTCGGTGGCGGCTCCCGCTTCGCTGGGTGGCAGCCCCTCGGTCTGCTGCAGTTGCTCGAGGGCCGCGGCGACGGCGTCGGCTTCCGAGGAAAGGTCCGCCGACGCCGGGGCCTCCGGTTCCCGCTCCTCGGCGAACATCATGTCGCTGGAAGCCAGAGGTTGGGTGGCCAAGTTTCCGGTGGGTAGCTGGGCCTCGGGCGCGGGCGAC
>DAPKRQ010000136.1:0-23602 GCA_031800475.1 Myxococcales bacterium LLY-WYZ-16_1 | reverse complement strand
CGCCTATCCCGGGTGGACTGCTGGGCTTTGGGGGTGGAGCCGCGGCGACGTCAGGCCTGCGCCCACGCTCTGGCGGGACTGGTCAAGCTGATGATCCGGCGCGTGGCCCCGCGCGACGTGTTGATCCCTGAAGCCCGGGGGGAACGGTCGGGCATGGACTTCGTCCGCCCCACCCGGTGGTCCGGTCCGCACATCGTCGGCGCCGAAGGGGACGCATACACCTGGAACGCAGCCTCGCGGGCCCTGAGTGCGAGCCTGCAGCGGCGAGACACCACCCCTCTTCGGCAAACCCTGAAAGCGATTCCCGACGCCGGCCCCCACGCGGCCCGATGGGTGGCCCTGGACCCGGAACGGCCCCCCATTCGAGACGATGGCGAGGTCGGCCCCTGTACGGCCTTGGGACTGCTCTACGCCGTGCCCGCGATCCCCGTCGTCCACGATCGGGACCTGGCCGCGGCGACCCAGAACGGCGAGACCCCCGCGCACCTCGCGCGCATGGTTCGCCGCTTGAATGGATTGCGCTCGAAACCGATGACCGAGGTCCGCACGTTGGATGCACCAGATCGCGGACACCTTCATCTGTGGACTCCTCAATTCGAATTTCGAGCGAACCTCACCCGGCAGCCGTGGTCGCTTTTCGTCTCGGAGCGGCTATGGGTCGGTTGGCAGACGGAGCGACCAGACCGGCGAAGCCTGCGCATCGGGGCCGGCGGATGGGCCTTCACCACGCCGGGACGGCCCGCCGAATCACTGGAGTAGAGCGCCCAACTCCAAAAAGCTCCGGTCCTGGGGATAGCGCGAAGTGTAAGAGACGTGCAGCTGGTGCCGGGTCCCCACCAGCAGGAAGTAGTACGGAAGCGTCAGCTCCCACGGATGGCAGGAGATCACCGTGGGAACTCCCGCCAGCGAGACCGGATCTCGCCCGACCGGAAGGCTGCTCACCAGCACGTCCACCTGCCGCCGGTAGTAGGACACGAGCCGAATGAAAGCGGGGTCGGGCATGCGCCCGAGGGCGTAGGACTGGGCCGCCGCCGTCCCCCAACTGACCATCGGATTGCGGGTCTGCTTCTTCAGCTGCCGCACGATGAACTCCAGGCTCCCCCGTCGCACCTTGCACAGAAGCACCCCGTACTTGTTGCGTCCCTGCAGAAAGGGAAAGTAAGCGGTCAGCCCCACCGTCAGCCGGCGGCGGTCTGGATGGCGGGCGAAGACCGCGGCCACGACCAAAGCGCTGGTCAAGAGGTTGAACGAACCTCCGCCCGCTTTCGCTTTGAAAGAGCGTATCGGTGAGGCTTCCCAAATCTCGAGCCCCCGGTTGAGCTCGGCGCTGGGGGCGCCCTTTCGGAGCTTGCCCCGCCACGCCAGCCGCCGGGCGGTGGCGGGAAGAGCCAGCAACTCCGGCAGAAACGGCGGGGGCGCCGGGACCCCCCGATACGGAACCAGCGGGGGATTCGGGTCGAAGAGCGTGCGAAGGGCATTCCACATGCCGACTCCGTCGGTTTGCATGTGGTTCCAGATCACCCGGATCGCGCCGACCTGCTCCATGTCGAAGTGGACGCCCAAACGAGGTTCGCAGAGTTCGTCGACGTTCACCTTCGGCCGCTCGCGAAACTCGACCCGTTCCCCTCGAAAGTCTGCCTCTTCTCGAAAGAGTCGAAAGGTCTCCGGGTCTTCAGACAGACCCGCTTCGAGCCGTTTGCGAAACGCCTGCTTCAAGGTGTCGTCCTGCTCCGCATCGCAGTGGATCGACAGGTCCATGTTCGACGCCTGCCACTCCTTCTTTCCGTAGATCGACATGTAGCGGTCTTCGGTGCTCCGAAGCCGACGCTTCATGTAGTCGCGGGCCGCGAGCAGCCCGCCCCCGGAGAGCATGGCGATGGAAGGGATCAGGAGGGGGTCCGGCACGGGCGCTTCCTCGGTCCTCGACCTACCACATGGCGGAAGCCGCGTCCGCTCAGACCTCCCTTCGGGCCCCTGCCAACGCCGCCCTGAGGGCCGGCGGGGCCGCGCCGAAACCCCGAGGCCGCGGATCCGCTCGGGGCTTCACATTCGGAGGCCGCCCCTCTACTGGCCGCGGGTGCCCGCGACCGACTGGCTGAAGGCCCTGACCGTCGTCACGATCTTCGGGGTCAACTTCGTGGCCGGCAAAGTGGGCGTGACCGCATTTCCGCCCCTGTTTTTGATGGTGCTGCGGTTCGCCCTGGTCCTGATCCTGACCGCGCCGTGGGCCCGCTGGCCCGACCGGCGGGACACGAAACCCCTGATCACCGCCGCCCTGCTGCTCGGGTGCGGCCACTTCGGCTGCCTGTTCACGGGGCTTCAGGGGCTCAACGCCAGCGTGGCGGCCTTGCTGATCCAGCTGCAGGTCCCGATGGCCAGCCTTCTGTCCGGTTGGACCGGAGGAGACCGGCTGTCTGGCCGGGGATGGCTGGGCATGGCGGTGGCCATCGGCGGGGTGGCGCTCCTGGGCGGCGATCCCAGCCTGCGGGGCGACCCCGTCCATTTCAGCTTGGTCTTGGTGGCCGCGCTGTGCTGGGCGGCAGCCCAGCTGGTGCTCCGCAAGCTAGGGCATCTGTCGGCGCAGTCGAAGAACGCGGCGGTGGCGGCCTTCGCCCTGCCGGTCCTCGGCGCGAGCAGCTATCTCACCGAGACCGATCAACTTCAGGCCCTGACCCGAGCCCCCGCCACCGGCTGGGCCGCCGTGGCGTACATGGCGGCCGCCAGCTCCGTGGTCGCCTACGGACTTTGGTACGGGCTCATCCACCGGCACCCGGTCAACCGGGTCGTGCCCCTCACCCTGCTGGTCCCGTTGATCGCCGTGCTGTCGGCGGTGGTGTTGCTCGGTGACCCCCTCACCACGGAGCTGATGGCCGGGGGCGCTGCCATCGTGGTGGGCGTGGCCATCGTGATGCTCGCGGGCATGCGCCCCGCTCCGAAACGCCGGGCCGGCGGTCAACTCCGGCTGCCGCGGTAGGCGGCCACCGTTCGGGCGATGCCCTCCCGAAACCGCACCTGGGGGACGTACCCCAGGATCCGCCCCGCTTCGGTCAGATCGGCCTGGGAATGCAGGACGTCTCCGGGCCGGACGGGACCGTGCACCGGCGGCCGGCCGCGGCCCAGCTGGGCGCGGATCTCCGATGCGAGCTGGAGCAGGTCGATCCGTTCGCCGCAGGCCACGTTGAACACCCGGCCGAATGCGGCCTCGGGAGCTTCGGCTGCGAGCAGGTTCGCATGGACCACGTTGTCGACGAAGGTGAAGTCGCGGCTGTGGCTGCCGTCGCCGTTCACCACCGGGGCCTCGTCTCGAAGGCAAGCCGTGACGAACTTCGGGATGACTGCCGAGTAGGGGCTGGCCGGATCCTGCCGCGGACCAAAGATGTTGAAGTAACGCAACGAGACGGTGGGAAGGCCGTAGTTTTCCCAGAACGTCCGGCAGTACAGCTCCCCCGCGTGCTTTTGGACCGCATATGGGCTTTTGGGCGCCGCCGGCATGGATTCGGTCTTGGGCAAGACCTCCGTATCGCCGTACGCCGACGAAGAGGCGGCGTACACGAAACGGCGCACCCCCGCGTC
Source organism: Myxococcales bacterium LLY-WYZ-16_1 (assembly GCA_031800475.1). Classification (GTDB taxonomy): domain Bacteria; phylum Myxococcota; class Kuafuiibacteriia; order Kuafuiibacteriales; family Kuafuiibacteriaceae; genus Kuafuiihalomonas; species Kuafuiihalomonas phototrophica. The sequence goes on along the minus strand of DAPKRQ010000136.1, from coordinate 20,029 downwards.
GCGGGCCGCCACCAGCAGGTTCAGGGTGCCGGTGACGTTGGCCGCGTGGGTCTGCTGGGGAAACTCGAGGGACTTCGGCACCGAGGGCAGCGCCCCCTGATGAAACACGGTGGCCACGCCCTCGACGGCCCGGGCACAGATCTCCCGGTCCACGAAGCTTCCCTCGACCATTTCGAATCGGCCCGCCACGCCGCCGAGGTTCGTGCGGTGTCCGGTGGACAAGTCGTCCAGGACCCGCACTCGATCCCCTCGCTGCACCAGGGCCTCGGTCAGATGGGACCCGATGAAGCCGGCGCCTCCGGTCACCAGCACCGTCGCCATGGCGGGACCGTATGGGATGCGCCGCCGCTTGAACAGACCAGGCGTCCGTTCGATCGAAGGGAGCCGGCCGGGCCGCGGGTGGCGCACGGCCCAGACCCCGGCCACCCCACCCATCGCTCCGTACAGCGGCGAAAAAGCCCCGTCCAAGCCGAGCACCCAAGAACCGTCGCCGTATCCGACCCGCGCCCGTCCCATGCCGGCCGGGGGGACGGCCATGAACCTGTCGCAGATGCCCGGCGGGCTCCGGCACCCGGACCGGGTTGGGAGCCTGGCCCCGGGCTCGACGCCTTCGGCCGCCCAGCGGACATCTGGGCCGATCCCCCGGGGGCGGTCTCGACGCTGCGGGTGGATCCCGAGCCCGTGCTGCCCCGAGGATTTGGGCCCGAAGCGGCTTGACCTGGCGAGCCCGGTCCCTATGTTGTCTCGACATTTTGGCCCTGCCCACGGGTCCCGGGAGGTGAACGCATTTGACGGGCATTCGAGTCAAAGAAGGCGAGTCCTTCGAGCGCGCCATGCGGCGGTTCAAAAAGCAGTGTGAGCGCGCCGGCATCCTCGGCGAAATCCGCAAGCGGGAGTTTTATGAAAAGCCGTCCGTGAAGCGGAAGAAGAAGGCCGCAGCCGCCCGGAAGCGGCTGATGAAGAAGATGCGAAAGGAAGGTCAGATCTGAACGGTCTCGACCCCTCGTTTTCCTCACCGGGGCCTGGGTTTTGGGCGGACGGATCCCCGCCGCCCAAAGCCCGCCCCCTCGGTCGGCCCCCGAGGCCCTGACGGTTCATGGCCGGCACGATCCCTTCGGACACCATTCGACAGATCCGAGACCGCTCCGACCTGGTGGAGGTGGTCCGGCGCTACGTGCAGCTCGAGCGCAAGGGCCGGCGCTTCGTGGGGCTGTGTCCATTTCACCACGAAAAGACCCCCTCGTTCGGGGTGAGCGCGGACAAACAGCTGTTCCATTGTTTCGGCTGTCAGGTCGGCGGCGACGTGTTCGCTTTCTTGATGCGGATCGAGGGTCTGTCTTTTCCGGACGCGGCCCGGCAGCTGGCAGCTGCGGCCGGGGTCGACCTGCCGGACGACGACGATCCGGCGGCCGCCAAAGAGCGCCGGCGACGGGACGCGGCCCTCGCCACCAACGACGCAGCGCAGGCTTTTTTTCGGGCCGCGCTCGCCCGCTCGGACGAGGCGCGCCGCTACCTGCACGAAGAACGGAAGCTGGCACCGGAAACGGTCGAACGATTCGAACTCGGCTTTGCGCCCCTCGACTGGGGCGCTCTGCCCCGACACCTGGAGCGGGCCCAGGCCCTGGGACCGGCAGCCGAGCTGGGGCTGGTCGGCCGCCGCAGCCGAGACGGTTCGCCCTACGCGAAACTTCGAGGACGGCTGACCTTCCCGATTCACCGAACCGACGGGCGCATCTGTGGTTTCGGGGCCCGCCGGGCCGATTGGTGCGACCGCGAGGGACCCAAATATTTGAACTCGCCGGAGAGTCCGATCTACGACAAGTCGTCGGTCCTCTATGGGCTTTGGCACCATCAAAAGGACGTCCGGACCCACCGCCGGGTCCTGCTGGTCGAGGGCTACCTGGACGTGATCGCACTGCATCAAGCGGGGGTTCCGGGCGCCGTGGCGGCCTGCGGAACGGCCCTGACGGACCGGCACGCTGCCGTTTTGGCGCGCCTCGCCGACACGGTGGTCACGGTGTACGACGGCGATGAAGCCGGCCGCAAAGCCACCGCGAGCTCGGCCCTGCCCCTGCTGCGCGCAGGCCTTCAGGTCCATGTGGTCGCCTTGCCGGAGGGCGAGGACCCCGACACCTTCGTGGAGCGGCAAGGGGCCGCGGATATCCTGGACCGGGTCGAGGCGGCGCCTTCCATCTTCGACCACATTCTGGAACGGGAGCGCCGCTATGCCGCCGGCGCCGGCATCGCCGGCACCACCCGGGCCCTGGACGCCCTGCGTCCCCTGCTCGAGGCGATCCCGGACGGGCTTCGCCGGGAGGTGACCGCAGATGCGGTGGCCCGGAGCCTTCGGGTCGATCCGGCCACCTTGCGCCGGCACTACCGCGCAAGGGACCGAGGACAGGCCTCTCCGCGACCGCCCCCTCGGCGGGAACGGGGTCGCCTCCCCGGCCGCCCGTCCCGGCGACCCAAGGGGTGGGTGGTGCAGGCGGCCGTGCTGCGGTGCCTGCTCGACCGGCCCGACGAGACCATCCGAGCCCTGGAGCGCCGGAACGGACTTGACGCGTTCACCTCCGTCGCCTTTCAAGCGGCCGTCGAAGATCTGGTCGCATCCCGGCGAGCGGGAATGATGCCCACCGGGGCGTGGGTTTTGGAGCGGATCGAGGCGGCTGGGGTGGAAGATCCCACCGAATTGGCGGATCTCCGCAAAACCCTGATCGAATCGCTCCCCGAGGACGATGATCTGGACACACTGGTCGAACGCTTGCTGACCCAGAAGAACGAACATAGGTTGCGCCAGCTCCGCCAGCAGCTTCGCGCGGCCCAGTCGCCCGAGGAGCGGGCCGAGCTGGAGGCACGGCTGGCTGCCGAAGCCACCCAGCTGTTGGCCCCGAGAAAGTGATCCCCATGGCAACCAAAGCCAAAAAGACGTCGACGACCTCCAAGACCGCCGCCCGGTCCGGCAACAGCGGGCGGGCCAGTTCCGGTTCCGAGACCCGAACCAAGGCGACTGGGTCGACTTCCAAGAAGACCGCGGCCGCGGGCGGCAGCAAGGGCGGGTCCACCAAGAGCGCGTCGACCCAAAAGACCTCGGCCCCGAAGGCGGCAGCCGCCAAGAAGACGACCGCGACGAAGGCCGCGAGCAAGAAGACGACCGCGACGAAGGCTGCGAGCAAGAAGACGACCGCGACGAAGGCTTCGAGCAAGAAGACGACCGCGACGAAGGCTTCGAGCAAGAAGACGACCGCGACGAAAGCTGCGAGCAAGAAGACGACCGCGACGAAGGCTGCGAGCAAAAAGACCCCGACCACGAAGGCGGCGGCCTCGAAAAAGAAGGCCGCCACCAAAAAGACCCAGACCCAAGCAACCTCCAAAAAGACGACCTCGAAGAAGGCCGCCGCCACCAAGAAGTCGAACTCGACCCAGGGCTCGGCGGTCAAACAGAAGGAGCGGGCGAGCGCGGCCCGAAAGAAGGCTCTGGAAAAGAAGAAGGCCATGGCCAAGAAGGCGGCCGACGCCAAAAAGCGCGCTGCCGAGAAGCGAAAGGCCGCCGAGGCCAGGCGCCGCGAACAGGAAAAGAAGAAGAAGGAGGCCGAAAAGGCCCGCCTGGCCAAGCAGCGAGAGCTGGAAAAGCAGCGAAAGGCCAAAGAGAAGGAGCGCCTGGCCAAGCAAAAGGAGCGCGAAAAAGAGCGGGAGCGCCAGGCGAAGGAACGAGAGGCCGAAAAGGCCCGCAAAGCCGCGGAGCGCGAGGCTGCCCGCCTGCAAAAACAGCAGGAGCGAGAGGCCGAGAAGGCCCGGAAGGCCGCGGAGAAGGAGGCCGAAAAAGCCCGAAAGGCCGCGGAGCGGGAAGCCGAAAAGGCCCGCCGAGCGGCGGAGAAAGAGGCCGAAAAGGCCCAGCGTCCGTCGTCCCCGCCCGCCAACCAGCGCAAGGCCATGCTCGCGGAGCTCGCCTCGGAGCGGAAGATGCTGGTCTCCGAAAAACAGGCGAAGGCCCGCAGCGCCATGTCCGAGAAGGCGGCCCGCGCTGCCAGGCTCGCGAAAGTCAAAAAGTCCGAAGGACGCACCGGGCCCGAAGGCATCGTGGCGAGCCTGCTCGAGCGCGGCGGAGACCAGGGTTACATCACCCTGGACGACCTGAACCGGTCGCTGCCGAACGACATGGTATCGGGCGAGCAGCTCGATGACGTAATGGACATGTTCTACAAGGCCGACATCGAGATTGTCGATACGGCCGAGGCCATACCCACCGTCCGAGAGACCATCTCCGAAGCGCAGGCGGATGACGGCGAAGTGTCCGATACGCCAACCGTACCCGGCGCTGGCGAAGGCAAAACCGAGAACCGCGAAGACCTGGATGCGGCCTACAAGACCAATGACCCGGTCCGGATGTACCTGCGCAAGATGGGCTCCGTCGCGCTCCTCTCGAGAGAAGACGAAGTCAATATCGCCAAGCGAATCGAGGCCGGCGAAAAAGAGGTCCTCGACGTGGTCCTCAAATCGGCCCTGGCGGTAAAAGAAATTCTGGCCCTGGGCCAGAGGCTCAATCAGGGCAAGATCCGGATCCGCGACGTCGTCAAGGAAGTCGACGAGGAACAGGAGACCTTCGACGAAGTCGAGGTCACGGCTCGGGTGAATCGGATCATGGGCGAGATCCAGGTTTTGGACACCGAGAACGACCAGCTTCGAGAAGAGCTCCTGCAGCGAAAGAAGCTCACCAAGCAGCGTCGGGACGAAATCCAGAAGATTCTGGATCGAAACCGCGAGAAGATGGCCGAGCTGCTGGAGGAGATGCAGCCCAACAAGCGGCAGATCCAGAAGATCGTCAGCAAGCTCAAAAACCTGATCAAGAAGGTGGAGCAGACCGAGCTGGAGGCCCGCTCCTGGGAGCGCCGACTGCGGCTTCCTCTGTCGGAAATTCGCAAGATCCTGCGAGAGGTTCGCGACAACCCCAGCAAGGAGCGAGATGCTCAGCGTAAGCTCGGACTGACGCCCGACGAGTTCCACGACATGGAACGGACGGTCCGGGGTGCCATTCGAAAGATCAAGCGCATCGAGCAGGAAGCCGGCCTGCCGCTCGACGAACTCAAGGTGACATACCGGCAAATCGGCGTAGGCGAGCGCAAGGCCAAACGCGCGAAGGCGGAGATGGTCGAAGCGAATCTCCGGCTGGTGGTGTCGATCGCCAAGAAGTACACCAACCGGGGCTTGCAGTTTTTGGACCTGATTCAGGAGGGCAACATCGGCCTGATGAAGGCCGTCGACAAGTTCGAGTGGCGCCGCGGCTACAAATTCTCCACGTACGCCACATGGTGGATTCGCCAGGCGATCACGCGAGCCATTGCCGACCAGGCCCGAACGATTCGGATCCCGGTCCACATGATCGAAACGATCAACAAATTGATCCGGACCTCGCGCTATCTGGTCCAGGAGCTCGGACGGGAGCCCACGCCGGAAGAGATCGCCGAAAAGATGGAGCTGCCCTTGGACAAGGTGCGGAAAGTCCTTCGGATCGCCAAGGAGCCGATCTCTCTCGAGACGCCCATCGGTGAAGAAGAGGACTCCCACCTGGGCGACTTCATCGAGGACAAGAACGCGGTGTCGCCGGGTGAAGCCGTCATCGGCATGAACCTGGCCGAGCAGACCCGGCGGGTCCTCGCCACCCTGACACCGAGGGAAGAAAAGGTACTTCGGATGCGCTTCGGCATCGGCGAGAAGTCAGACCACACCTTGGAAGAAGTGGGTCAGGACTTCGAGGTGACCCGAGAGCGAATCCGCCAGATCGAAGCCAAGGCCCTGCGGAAGCTGCGCCACCCGTCCCGAGCCAAACGCCTCAAGGCCTTCGTGGAAGGTTGAGCGGTCCACATCCTCCGATGCCCGGCTGCGTACGGTCCGGCCAGCGGGGCCGCGCTTCGCTGCGTAGGCGGCGGGGCCGCGCTTCGCTGCGTAGCTGCGTAGGCGGCGCGGCCGCGGCTAGTCGCAGGTCTGGTTCAAGCTGGCCGCGAAGACCGCGTCGTCCTGGCCGCGATAGACGGTGCGTACTTGCCAGTCTTCCGGCTCTGGCTCCACGAAACGCTCCACGTCCGACGCGAGGACGTGGGTGAGCCCCACGCGACCGCCCTCCACCCGCAGATCGCGGACCCTGACGCTCGGTCGAACCGCGGGTCCGACCATCACGTAGACCCCCACCGTCACGTCTCGGACCCAAACGTTTTCGATGCTGCCCCGCGGAAACTCGGCCTCGACCCGAGACGTGGGCCGAGCAGGCTCGAAGCGAAGGCCCGAGAACGAGCAGCCCTGGAAGGTCTGGCCCCGCTCGAAACGGGCGGGTCCGATGGCCAGGTCGACCGGACCTTGGACCAGCAAGGCCCGACCGGGGATCGGCGCGTAGCGGAGGCCGTCGAGCTCGAGGGTGCCCGCCCCCACCGCGCGCATGGAGTTGCGCTGCTGGGCGGGTTGGCTGCCGTCTCGGACCCACACCGCATGCAGGTCGACCTCCCAACGAGCTTGCGCGTAGGTCGCATCGGTCGGATCGTCGGTCCAACCGGGTTCACGCAAGCACTCGAGGCCCCCACGACGGTCGCGAACCCGTGCGGTCCGGCGGGGGGGAGGCCCGAAGATGAAGGCCTCGCAGCTGCTGGCCCCGACCTCGATGGCCCCATCCCGAAGGCCGAGTTGGGCCTGCTCGATGACCTTCACGGCGGTGTCGGCGCCGAGGCATCTGAGCCGCTCGACCTGAACCGACGACTCGTGTCGAGCGAATACGCAAGCTTCCCCGAAGCCGGGATCCCGCAGAACCCCGTCGAAGATGGTGCCGCGGGCCGACTCCGCAGCCCGGATGCCGCCCCCTTCGATCCACAGGCGGCGCGCGGTCGAACTCCCGCCGACCCAGTCGAGTCCCCAGCTCGGCGGGTCCGCGATGTACACCCGATCGAGATCGGTCTGCCCGGCGGTCTGGACCACCCCCGCGCCCCGCAAGGTGACACCGAGCAGCTCGGCCCGCCCGTCCGAGACCCGCACGAGCCCGTCGTCGGACGTGCGCAGGACCGAGTCCTCGAGACGAAGCAGACCGCGGCTCGACCCGCCTTGCCCCTCCAGGATCGAAGCCGAAACCCGCAGCTCTCCCTCGACCGAAAACTCCGCCCGAAGCACCGAATCGCGGACGACCACCGAGCCGCTGTCCCGGACTCGAAGTTCTGCAACGTCTCCGTGAAGCCCGTCCCATTCCGCGCTCCCCCCCACGCGCCATCCCAGGGCTCCCGGGTCCCGGACGATGCGCACGCGCTCGGCCCGCAAGCTCGTTCCTTCCGGAACATCCAAGTCCACCGAAACGGCGGCCTCGAGCTGGGTGGCGCGCAGTGAAGCGCTGGCCGGCCCGACCGGGCTCGAGGGACCGGTCAGACGCAAACGGAGGCGCTCGACCTGGGCCGAAGGTATCCCCACCGAGCTTTCGAGGGTGGCGACACGCCCCTGTTCACCTCCCGGGCAACTGCCGACGAAGTGGCGCCCCGGAGCGCCGGAGCTCAGGACGTGGCTGCCCGGAGACAGGGCGATCACGTCCCCGCGCACCGAGGCGTCGATGGCCTGGGCCAGGTCGGCCACCTCCGGTCCCGGGGGGCCTTCCGGTGGCCGGCTCCCGACCCAGAACACGTCCCCGCCTTCGCTGGCGGCCTGCTGGACGGCTTCGACCCACGCCGCTTCGCTGCAGTCGGCCAAGGGCTCACATCCCTCCGCCCCAGCCACCTGAAGGGTGCCGGAGGCGCAGGCGCCACGCTCCGGCGGGGCGCAAGGCGCGAACGAGACCGTCGCTTGGGCCGGCAGGTCGGAGGGGGGCCAGGGGGCCTGCAGCTCGAGCCTTCGGCTCCACCCTTCAGGGCACGCGGGCGCCTCCGAAAAGGTGGGTGGCACCGGCTCCGGGGCTTCGGCCGAGATGCGCTCCGCGCAGTCGAAGGCGCACCGCCCGAGGCGCACCGCCTCCCGGTCGAGGTAGCACCCGCCGCCTTCGAGGCAAGCGGAAGGCGGTGTCCCGGGCAAGCGGGCCCGGTCCAGCTCCGCGGGGCGGACCCGGAGTGGAGTCCAGCGCCAGGGGCTCGCGCGGGTATCGAGACGTAGCTCCATCAGGCCCAAGGGAATCGGGGTTCCGCCTCCGGGCCCCGGATCGCTCGGCACCCGTCCCGGCTCGAGGCCCAGACCGCCCAGGGAGTCCGCGTAGTAGAACAGATAGGCCCGGGCTTCGTCGGGCAGGGTCAGTGGAGCGAACTCGAGGGGCGCTTCGTAGGCCCAGACTTCCGGAGCTCCGTCGCCTGGGAAGACGGCCAGGAGGGCGGACCGCACCGCATCGGGCGGATCCGCATCTGGAGGCGCTTGCAGAGTCTGCAGGGGCTGGCAGGCGAGCAACGAACCCCACCCGAAGATCGCCCGCCCTGCGGCCCCCCAGCTTCCCACGGGTCCATCATCCCCCGGTCTTTGGGCCCTGAAAAGGCCCGGGCCGAACTGGCGGCCGGTCGATCGCGACGGCCTGCAAGCGTCCGCGCCGAGGCCGCCACGCTCTCTGGCGCCCCCCACGGGCCGAACAACGGGCCTCGCGGGAACCGCGAACGGCGCTCAGGAGCCCTCGGCCGCCTTCTCTGCCACCCGCTGCTGCACCGCCAGCTTCTGCTCGAGGCGCTTCATCATGGCGTCGAAAGACGTGTTGACCAGCTGTCGGTCGAATGTACCGCGGTAGTGGTTGCTGAGGATGACGCCTTCGATACTCACGTCATACACGGAGCGATCCTCGCCGACGTAAAAGTGGATCGGAACCTCGGCCCGCGAGGGAGTCCGAAGCATCATCTTCACCACCCACCCGTTCTTCGACTTGTCCGTGCCGATGTGGGTCACCTTCTCGTCGCCTTGGAATCGGTCCATCTGTCCCAAGTAGTGGTCGGCCAGAATCTCCTTGAAGGTATCCGTAAAGCGCTTTCGCTCCGCCTCGTTCAACTTGCGCCAGTGTACGCCCAAGCTGCGACGCGCCATTTCGTTCCAATCGAAGACCTTGTTGCTGATCTTCCGAAGACGCGCGTGGCGCTCCAGCCGCTGTTTGCGGCCCTGAAGCTCTGGGTTTTTCAGGACCTCCACCGCCTGGTCGACGGTCGAGCGAATCAGCTTCGTGGCGTCGTCGGCGCCGAAACTCTCGTCGGCTCGGGCCGACGGGACCAGCGCGGCCAGGGTCCACGTGAAAACGGCGATGGTTCGGGCATTCATGGCTTCGCCTTCGGCTCCCCGGGATACAGGAAGCTGGGTCCGTTCACCAAGGTTCCCGTGGCCTTTGCGAGCTGGGCCAGGGCCAGGTTCAGCCGGTAAACCGCGTTCAACTGGGCGTTCTTGGCGGTCACGTAGGCCTGCACGGCATCGGTCACCTCCCGAGAATCCCCGAAACCAGCGGAGAAATCCGCGGTGGACCGGACCACCCACTCTTTGGTGACTGGAAGGGTCTGTTTCATCTGCTCGATGTCCGCCCGGGCCCGGTGCACGTCTTCGTGATACCGGGTGATCTCCGCCGGCACCCCCGACTCCGCCCAGGCCAACAGATTCCGCAGCCGGAACGCTTCCGACTCCACTTCGTCGGCCTTGGCCGACGCGGTGTCCCATTGGACCTTCCACTGCGCGCCGACCAAGGCGCCCGCCACGAAGTGGCCCAAAGGGTCCACGACGTAGCGGCTCTGGATCCAATCCCGATCTGGCGTGTACGCGGCACTCAAAAAGCCCATGGCGAAGATGTTCGGAAACCAGCCCGCGTGCTCGGCCCGAGCCAGGTGCTCGTAGGCGTGGATGCCCTGCTGCAGGGCCCGAAGCTCCGGCCGCTGTTCGCGGGCCAGGCCGATCAACTCTTCGAGCACCGACGCTGCGTCGGACACCGGATCGAGATGGTCCTCACGGAGCTCGAGCTGCGTGCCAGGCGCATACGCCAAATAGGCCCGCAGCCCTTCCCGCGTCTGAGCCAGGGCAGCTTCGGCCTGGTTCTCGATCACCTCCGCCATGCCAAGGGCGAACTGCAGCCGCAACAGGTCTTGCTTTTTGACGTCGAACGCACCGACGTCCAACCGGTCCTGGGTCTCCTGAATGCTTCGGCCCGCAACCCCTTTCACGTCCTCCACGAACAACAAAAGCTCCTTGGCGTACAGGTGGGACTCGTAGAGCTCCGCCACGGTGATCGCCACGTCGGCTGCCGTGATCTCGGTCTTGGCTCGCGCGGCCCGTCCGCTGGCCTCTGCCGCCCGTTCGCGCAAAGAGATCTTGCCGAACGTGTACAGCGGCTGAACCACGTTGAGCCGGGCCACGAAGCCTGGCCGCAGCTGGCCGAAATCGAAGTCTCCGTAGGCCTCCCGCCGGCTTTGGACCCCGTTTGCGTCGCGGTCGGTGTTGTCCGCGGCCAGCGAGTTCACCACGCCCAGGGTCAGGTTCATCTCCGGGTGCTTGGCGGCGTCCACCTGGGCCAGTTGAGCCTCGGCCTTCAGCACGTCAGCACTCTCGGCCAGGACTTGGGGGTTTTGGGCAGAAGCCCGAGCCACCGCGGAACGGCGGTCGATCACCACCGCATCCGAGCCAGACTCGGACTCCCCGGCGCCTGACGCCGGGGCGGCACCCGCTGCATACACCCAAACGAGCGCCGGCACCCAACCCCGCGCCGGTCGAAAAGCATGAACGATGGTGGGTCGTGCATTCATCGGCTGATCCTCGTGGCACGGAGGCGGCTCAGTCGCCGAACGGGTCCGGCGGTGTGGCGGCGTCCGACCCGCCCGAATCTGCCCCCTCGGAACCTCCCCCCGAGAGCGCGTAGTCGACCAACAGGTCGATCAGGTCGATGGCGGGTTCGGTCTGGGCCAAGCGGTCGCCGGGCTCTAGATTGGCTTCCGCCCCCCCGGGCCGCAAGAGCACGTAGCTTTCGCCGAGCAAGCCTTCGGTCCGAATGCTGGCGATGGTGTCTTCCGGCAGGGCCACGTCCCGGTCCACCCGCAGGTGGACCAACGCGGCGTAGTCGTCCAGTCCGACCCGGTCCACCGTACCGACCTTGACCCCGGCCAGCTTCACCGCAGCGCCCGCTTTCAGATCCCCCACGGAAGCGAAGCGGGCTTCGAGGGGCATTCGGTCCAGGCCCCACTCCAGGCCGCCAATGGACACGGACAGGTACGCGAGCCCAGCCAGGCCCACCAGGACGAATGTGCCAACGGCGATCTCGGTGCGGGTGTGGAGGTTCACGATGGGCTCTCTTTCCGACGGGTCTCAAAGCAGGAGCGCCGTCATCACGTAGTCTCCCGCCAAGATCATCACCGACACGGTCACCACCGCTTGGGTGGTGGCGCGGCCGATCCCTTGGGCCCCCCGCGTGGCCACGAAGCCCTGATAGCACGCGACCCAGCCGATGAAGACGGCAAACACCACGCTCTTGGCCAGACTGATCCGGACGTCTTCCATGTTCACCGCGTCCCGAACGCTGCTGGCGAACACGTTTCCGTCGATTCCCAGCACCGACACCGCGAACAGATAGGCCGCGGCGATGCCGGCCAGGTTGAACAGGACCCCGAGCAAGGGAACCGCCAGCAAGGCGGCCCACAACCGGGTCGAAGCCAGGTATTGGACCGGATCCACCGCCATGACTTCGAGCGCGTCGATCTGCTCGGTCACCCTCATGCCGGCGATGGTGGCCGCCATGGCCGAACCGGCGCGGGCGGTGACCATCAGCGCGCTCAGCACCGGCCCCAGCTCCCGCAACAACGACAGGGCCACCAGGGGTCCCAGGTAGATCTCGGAGCCGAAGCGCACCAGGGCGTTGTAGCCCTGAAGCACCAGCACCATTCCGGTGAATGCGCTGGTCAACAGCACGATCGAAATGGAGCGGTTGCCGACAAAGCGCAGGTGCTCCAATAGGATCTTCGGTCGTACCGGAGGCCGAACCATGCCCGCGACGATCCGGCCCAGAAACAGGCACGACCGCCCCAGGATGGCTGCCGTGGCGATGGCCGTCCGGCCGGTGGCGCCCACGAAGGCCCGGGGCCCCGCCGAGCCGGTCCTTTGGGCTGCGGGAGCTTCCGCCGCCATCGGGGCTGGATAGCCGCGGCCCGGGCGCCTGGCAAGGTTTACGGTTGTGTGCGGAAGAGATTCGACCGATAGCGATGGGCGGTGTCCGCGCCGCTCATCCGCACCGAAAACCTGCACAAGCGGTTCGGGGACCACACCGTCTTGAAGGGCCTGTCTCTCGACTTCGAGGCCGGCACCACCACCGTGATCCTGGGTGGCTCGGGCAGCGGCAAATCGGTGTTCATGAAGCACCTGATCGGACTGCTGCGCCCGGATCGGGGGCGGGTGATCGTGGAGGGCGAAGAACTGTCTCGCCTGAACCGTGCGGACCTGAACCGAATCCGCCGGTCCTTCGGCATGGTGTTCCAAATGGCCGCCCTGTTCGACTCCATGACCGTCTTCGAGAATGTGGCCTTTCCGGTGCGGGAAGGCGGCCGCCACGCGGAGTCTCAGATCCGGTCCCGGGTCATGGAAAGGCTCGAAGCCTTGGACGTGGCCCACGCCGCCCACAAATACCCGGCCGAGCTGTCCGGAGGCATGCGCAAGCGCGTCGGGCTGGCCCGGGCCGTCGTCCTCGACCCCAAGATCGTTTTGTACGACGAACCGACCACCGGTCTCGACCCCCTGACCACCCGCAGCGTCGACGAGATGATCCTGGCGGCCAAGGCAGCCTTCGGGGTGACCGGCGTGGTGATCAGCCACGACATCGGCAGCGCCCTGCGCGTGGCGGACCGGCTGGCGTTCCTGCACGATGGCGTGATCGTGGAACAGGGGCCCCCCGACGCGTTTCGACGGAGCGAGCATCCGGAAGTTCGGCGCTTTTTGGACGCCTGGTCCAATCAGCTCGAAGGAAAACGTCCTTGACGGAGGACGTCGAGGTCCTTTCGGCGCCTGGCGATTTTTGCAGGCAAGCCGGGGTTCAGCCCCACGGCTACCTCCAGACCAGCCGATGCGCTCGAGCGAAGGCGCCCGAGTTCGTGGGCTACTCGGTCGAGTCTTCTCGCGACTGTCCTCGAGAACCGCGGTCGCCCGGGTCCGGTGGAGGCGACTTCTTTTCCATTCGCAGGATTTGCTCCCGCACCTCTTCGGGCGAAGGGAGCCCCGAAAAACCTCCGACATGACCCTCGTGGTCGCCCGACTGCCCCCGCACCGAGCGCTCCATGGGGTGGGGAACGGAGAATCGACGCACCGCGCCCCGGCCTTTTCCCGGCAAGGTCTCGACCTCGCGAAGCTGAGCCAGCAGCTCGTCGTCGAGCCCGTCCTCCAAGCGGGCCTTCACCCGCGGTCCATCTTTCAGATCGAGGACCACCGAGCCGTCGTCGGTCCCGATGGCCACGAACCCGAGCTGTTTTTTTCGGACCGCCTCCAGCAGACCCGAGATCACTTGGCGCGCCCGCAGCTCCCGCTCGGCGAGAAGTCGGGTCCGGTCGTACAGGCTGCGCCAGGTGGCGGTCTCGGTCATGGCCTGGGCCGCCTGTTCGGCGTCTTCGACGTGGGCTTCGAATTCCGCCTTCAGCTCGGCAATGTTCCGGCGCAGCACTCCGGCGCCACAGGTCCCGAACCAGGACCGCTCGACCTGGCTCGGGTCCGGAAGCTCGGGCCGGGGAGGCTTGGGGGGCTCGCGGGTCACCTGACCCACCACCGCCCGCTTCAGCACCAGCTCATGGCCCGCATCGGTCTTTTCCAACCGGTATAGCTGGGTCAGCGGCGGCGATTCGACCAGCTCGTCCAGGACCCGAAAGAGTCCTTTCCAGGGCCGCTCGGAGATCTGAAATCGCCACGCCGTCTCGGTATCCAGCCCCCGACCTTCGCCCGAGACCGTGGTGCGCTCGACGACCACGCCCGGCAGATCGGCCACCCGCTCCTGGAATGCCTCGGTCAAGGCCTCCTCGGGCAGGTCGAGCTGCAGTCGATCCAGGGCCGCTTCCGCCCGCGACTTTTGCTTGTCCAGGCTGCGGCCGATGCGTTCGGCCAAGGCCACCCGGGCCTTCACGCGGGACGTGAGGGTGCGCATCTCGCCTTCCATCTTCGCGAGGACTTCGCACTCTTCGCGGTTGTCGCAGCCCACGACCGCCACGAACCAAAGCGGCAGGGTCGGGACGATGCCCGTCCGCGTCATCGCAGGGCTTCCTCGATGGCCGCCCGGCCGTCGGTGTCGCCGTCCCGGTACTTGACGATCAGGGGCGTGGCCACGTGCAGCCCGTGCTGGGTGGCAAAGTCGCCTCGGGCTGGCCGGCTTCCCGGAACCACCACTGCGTTCTCGGGAATCTCCAGGGGCCGGTCGCCCTCGGCCCGAAGGATCCGGCCGTTCACCAGGTCGTAGACCGCGGTGGATCCGTTCAGGATCACGCCGCTGCCCAGGACAGCCCGACGCCGGACGATCGTGCCCTCGTACACGCCGCAATTGCCCCCCACCAGCACCTCGTCCTCGACGATCACCGGCAGGCTGCCGACCGGCTCGAGCACGCCCCCGATCTGCGCCGCCGCCGAAAGGTGCACGCGCTCCCCGATCTGGGCGCAGCTGCCCACCAACGCGTGGCTGTCCACCATGCTGCCCGCTCCGACGTAGGCCCCGATGTTGACGTAGGCGGGTGGCATCACCACCACGCCTTCGCCGACGAAGGCGCCGTCGCGGAGGGCCGAGCCCCCAGGCACCACCCGCACCTTATTGGTCAGGTAGAATTGGCGGGTGGGCAGGGTGTGCTTGTCGAAGAAGCTGCAGCGCGCGAACCCGTCGAGCTCCAGGGTTTGACCGAGGCGAAAGCCCGCCAAAAGCGCTTTTTTGTACCAGACGTTGACGGTCCAGGCGCCATCCTCCGCCCGCTCGGCGCACCGGATGAGCCCCAGGTTGGTGGCCTCGCGCATTTCCGCGAACAGGGCCCGGTCCTCGGGCACGTAGGCGTCGGGGTGCTTGTTCCCCAGCTCGGTGAGGGCTTCGATCAGCAGGCGGGTCGGGCGCGGCACGGCGGATTCGTGTACGTGATGCCGCGGCGGGGACACAACCCCAAAGGGGCGGAGGACGGGCTCAGCGCAGGATCTCGACCTTTTGCAGCACCACGTCTTCGGTGGGCCGGTCGGTCCGATCGGTAGGAACCGACTCGATGTCCTTCACCACGTCCATGCCCGACGTAACCTTTCCGAACACCGAATGCCGATTGTCCAAGTGGGGGGTCGGCACCGTGGTGATGAAGAACTGGGAGCCGTTCGTGTTCGGGCCGGCGTTCGCCATCGAGAGGGTGCCGGGTTGATCGTGCCGCAGACCGGGCACGAACTCGTCCTCGAACCGGTAGCCGGGCCCACCGCGACCGCTGCCTTCCGGGTCTCCACCCTGAAGCATGAAATCCTTGATCACGCGGTGGAAAAGCACGTTCTGGTAGAGAGGTCCTCGTCCCGGAGAGCCGTCGGGCCGGGTCCAGGGGATGGTCCCCTCCGCCAAGCCCACGAAGTTGCCCACGGTCTTGGGAACCTGGCTGGAAAACAACTGCACCTCGATCACGCCCTTGGTCGTGTGCAGGCGCGCACCTCGGACATCGCTCACGTCGGGAAACTGCGGAGTCGTCATGGGGGGGCCATAGCGGACCTCGTCCGACCGGTCAAAGCGGGCGAGGGACCAGCCAGGAGGCCACTATCGGGTTGGGGCACCGGCCCCGGAATGCTAGCCCGCCCGCGTGCTTCGAGAGCGGCTGAGCCAGGCCCTCGACCGGCACCGGCAGATCGCCGTGCCCCAGTTGGACGGGGCCGTGCGCGCCCACCTGGCCGCCGAACTGGTGGCGGCGGGCCGCCGCGTGATCCTGGTCGGCCGGGATGGAAACGACGCCGAGGCTTTGCTGCGAGACTTGACCTTTCTGCTCGGCCTGGAGCCCGAATCCGCGTCCGAAGCAGGCCTGCTGCTGCTCGCCCACGAGGAAGGCTCTCCCTTCGAGGAATCGACGCCCGACGCCACCTCGGTCATGGAGCGCCTGAACACCCTGTATCGCCTGGCCACCGAGCCGGACCGAGTTCGGGCAGTCGTCGTCTCCCCGACCGCCCTCGTGCGAAAACAGGTGCCACCCTCGTTTTTCGGCGGGGCCGAGTACGTGCTCGCCGGTGTCGAGATCGAACGGGAGCGGCTGCTCGAGCGGCTGGCCCGGGTTGGATACAACGCGGTCACGACCGTCGAAGACCCGGGCACCTTCTCGGTGCGGGGCGGGATCATCGACATCTTTTCGCCCCATCGGTGCCGGCCGGTCCGGCTGGACCTGTTCGGCGACGAGGTCGAGTCGATCCACACGTTCGACCCGTCGACCCAGCGAAACCAGCAAGCCCTCGAAGAAGCCGTGCTCCTGCCGGCCCGCGAGATCGCCTTTTCCGAGGAGGCGGTGCGCCACGCCCTGGCGGAAGTGGACCGCTTGGCCGAAGACGCCACCATCCCCAGCCGTCGGCTGTCGGCCATTCGCGAAGACATCGAAAACCGGGTCCACTTCTTCGGGATCGAGACCCTCCTGCCGCTGTTTCACCCGGACGGCCTCGTCGGAGCGGATGCCTATCTGCGTCCGGGCGAGGATTGGGTGACCGTGGTGTCGGACCCGGAAGGCGTCGAGGCCGCCGCCGAAGACCTGGGGCTCGAGGCGCGGCTCGGTCGAGAGCGGGCCGAAGCGGAGCACCGGCTGGTTCCTGCCGTGGATGCCCTGGTCGACGACGGGGCCGAGGTTCTGGCCCGAGCCACCCGAGACCGGGAGCGGGTCGACATTCCACAAGTGGTGCTGGAAGGACCCGAGCCGTTTCCCCTGCGTTGGGACGGGGTCGAAAACCTTCGGGCCGAAATCCTCCGCGCCACCCGTACCCAGGACGACATCATGACGCCGGTGGTGACCCGGCTCCGAGACTGGAGAAGCCGGGGCAAGACCACCCTGGTCGCCTGTTCCACCCGAGGCCAGGCGGAGCGTCTTCGGGAGCTGCTCGAACCGAAGAACGTGCAGGTCCGGATCCAAAAAGCGCGTTTCGACCTGCCGAGCTTCCTGGAAGCGGTCCGCGCCGAAAAGGACTCCAAGGACCACCGAAGCACCTCGCCATTTCGCGACCGCGCCGTCCACGCCCACATCATCATCGGGGAGCTGTCGAGCGGCTACGTCCTGGAAGACGGCCCACTCGCGGTCCTGTCGGAAGACCAGATCTTCGGCCAGAAGATGCGCAAGCCCCGCCGGCGCAAGAAAGTGCCGGCTGCGAGCGTCAGCGACCTGAAAGACCTGGGCCCTGGCGACTTCGTGGTGCACGCGGACTATGGCGTGGGTCTATACAAGGGAATGAAGAAGCTCGGCGTGAACGGCGTCGAGTCCGACTACCTGCACATCGAGTACAAGGGCAAAGACGTCCTCTACCTTCCCGTGCATCGACTTCGTCTGATCTCGAAGTACGTCGGCGCCTCGGAGGGGCGTCAACCGACGCTGGATCGCTTGGGAGGAACCACCTGGGCCAAAACCAAGGCCAAGGTAAAGGACTCTCTGCTCAAGATGGCGGCAGAGCTCCTTCGGCTGTATGCGGTGCGGGCCTCCCTCGAAGGTCACGCTTTTCCGCCGCCCGACGAAACCTACCGCCAGTTCGAGGCGGAGTTCCCCTTCGAACCGACCCCCGACCAGCAAAAGGCCATCGACGACGTCTTGGCGGACCTACAAAAGCCCCACCCGATGGACCGCCTGATCTGCGGAGACGTGGGCTACGGAAAGACCGAAGTAGCCATGCGGGCGGTGATGCACGCGGTCTGTTCCGGCAAACAAGTGGCCATGTTGGTCCCCACGACCGTTCTGGCCGCTCAGCACTACAACGTGTTTCGGGAGCGGTTCGCCAACTTCGGCGTCCGGATCGGCATCGTGTCGCGGTTTCAGCCCACCCCGCAGATCAAGGATCTGTTCGCCCAGCTGAAACAGGGGAGTCTCGACGTGATCATCGGGACGCACAAGCTCCTTTCGAAAGAAGTCCAATTCGCAGACCTCGGGCTTTTGGTCATCGACGAGGAGCACCGCTTCGGCGTCGCCCACAAGGAAAAGCTCAAGAAGTACCGAGCGAACGTCCACGTGCTGGCCATGTCGGCCACGCCGATTCCGCGGAGCCTGCACATGGGATTCATGGGGGTGCGCGACATGTCCATGATCGCCACCGCCCCCCACGACCGCCTGGCGGTGAAGACCGAGGTCCACAAGTTCTCGGAAGAAGTGATTCGGGAAGCCATCCTGAGAGAGATCCGCCGGGGCGGCCAGGCCTTCGTGATCCACAATCGGGTGTCGTCCATGCCGGCTTTCGCCAAGTTTCTCGAGCGGCTGGTGCCCGAAGCACGGATCGCCGTGGGGCACGGGCAAATGGAAGAGGGCCGGCTCGAAAAAGTGATGGTCGACTTCATGAATCAGGACTTCAACGTCCTTTTGTCCACGACCATCGTCGAGTCCGGCATCGACATTCCGAATGCCAACACGATCATCATCAACCGGGCAGACACCATGGGTCTGGCGCAGCTGTATCAGCTCAAGGGTCGGGTGGGACGCAGCCGCCAACGGGGCTACGCGTACTTTTTGATTCCCGCCGGCAACCTGGGAAAGCTCGCGCGTCGCCGGATCGGCGTGCTCCAGCGATTCACCGAACTCGGGGCCGGCTTCAAGGTGGCCTCTCAGGACCTCGAGATCCGGGGCGCCGGCAACATCCTGGGCAAACAGCAATCGGGCACGATCAGCCAGGTTGGCTTCGAGATGTACCAAACCCTCCTGAAGGAAGCGATCGCCGAGCTGAGAGGCTCGAATCGGGTGAGCTATCGGGAACCGGAGATCCAGGTGCCCGTCCCGGCCTTGCTGCCCGACACCTACATCTCGGATCCGGGCGAGCGCCTGTCCATGTACCAGCGGCTCAACGACGCCGAGACCGACGAGGAGACCTTCGACCTTCTGCAGGAGATGGGCGACATCTACGGCAGCCCTCCCGCCGAGGTGGAGCAGCTGGTGCAGCTGATGCGGGTGAAGCAGCGCATGTCCCGGGCCGGCGCCCTGGGACTGGACTACGGTGGGGCCACCAAGACCATGCCCCCTCGGCTGGTGTTCCGCTTCGACGCCGACGCCCCGCGCCTGGGCCCGGACCAGATCGTGCGCTTCGTTCAAGAAGATCCAGGTCGTCGAAAGCTCACCCCGGAAGGGAAGCTGATCGTTCACCTGGCACCCTTCGAAGAGGTCCCGGAAATCTTGCAGCAGGCCAAAGACCTGCTGGATGCACTCAATCGAATTCGGATCCGGGCCGCGGTATGAGCCGGCGAGGGACCGGGCCTCGGGCCCCCCGGCCGGAACCAGCAGCGAGCCATTTTTCGCGCATCTTGCTCTTGACTCTGAGAATCATTTTCAACACACTCCGATCATCGCCCGCGGGGGGCGTTCCCAAGCGTCGTTTCCTCCGTCCCCCGCGGGCGATGAACCCTGCCTTCACCGTTTGACTCGAGACCACCGCGCGCTTGGCGAACGGGCCGAGCCCCTCGCAGCCGAAAGCCCGCTGCTCCCCGGGGGCCCCGTCTCGGGCCGTTCACGAGGGATGAAAGACAGAGCGGGCCGGCGTGCCGTCAGCGAAGCAAGCTCGGCCGTCCGACGGGCCCCGCCGCTCTTCGACGCCCCTAAAGCGCGCAGTCGCCGCTCGGCCTCACGCGGGCCTGACCGGCGTAGGTCAGCTGCACGCGCCGGATGTCGCCGGTGTCCAGGTCTTCGAGGCAGATCTCGGCGTCCACCGCCTGACCGGCGCCCGGCATGGTCAAGGTGCCGTTTCGACGAAAGCGCAACTCGACCTGGGCCGAGCCGTTGTTGACGGTGGTGCCCCCGACACGGACCGCCCGAATCTCGACCGTGCGGCCGCCCTGGCCGCTGAGCAGCCCCTGTTCGCCGTCCAAAGACACCACCCGGATCGGGTCGACAGCCCCGGCGTCGTCGTCCTCGTCCACGAACACCTGATAGGAAGACACGTCCAAAAAGCGCACGCC
>DAPKRQ010000135.1:0-12153 GCA_031800475.1 Myxococcales bacterium LLY-WYZ-16_1 | reverse complement strand
CGACGGAGACTGGCTGTACGTGGCGCCCGAGTGGCACCGCATGGGCGATGCCCCCCGCCGTTGCCTGTGGGCCCATCCCCCGGCGGAGGGTCGGCTCCGCATCGCCTATCCCCGAGTACCCCTGGAGGGGATCCTGGTGGGGCGGGGCGGACACACCACATACAGCAGCCGCCGGGCCCGGGCACCGGTCGACTTGACCATCGAGGTCGAGACCTCGAGCCGATCCCTGGCTGCCCACACCGTCCGCTTCGAGCTGTCGGACACCTGGAAGCCGTTTCGGCTCGACCTGAGCGGGCTGCCGGCGCGGACCGCCACCGTCGCTTTTTCGGTGTTCTCGCCGGATGCCGGGGCCAATCACTTCTGCTTTGCCGCCGACATGCGCGAGCCGGGTCCCGAACCGGTCGCTTCGGGAGCAGGCTCTTGACCGAACGGAGTCGCAGGCGCGCCGCCTTTTGGGCTGCACTCGCGTTGGCCGCGCTTCATTTCGTGGTACTTTGGGTCACAGCTCCTTCCATTGGATTCGTCCGAGACGAAGGTTACTACTTCAAGGCGGCAGAGCAGTACTTCGAATGGTTCGAAGCGTTTGGTGAGCACGGTTTCGGTGCTCTTTCCGATTCGGTGATCCGAAAGCACTTCGAGTACAACAGCGAGCACCCCGCCTTTCCGAAGCTGGTGCAAGGTGGGTTTCACGCGTTGCTCCACGAAACTCTGGGTGTCGCTGACGCGGCCCAGGGCTTTCGGGCGGCCGGCTTCTTCTTCGCCGCGCTGGCCTTGCTCGGCACCTTCGCCCTGGGACTCGAGCTGTACGGAGCCGCCGTGGGTTGGGTGGCCGCGGCGGGGCTGGCCACGATGCCCCGCTTCTTCTTCGACGCCCACCTGGCCACTTTCGACGTGCCGATGACCGCCGCCTGGGTATGGAGCCTTTGGGCTTTTCTGCGGGCCTGGCGCCAGCCGTCCCGAGGGCGGGTCGGTCTCGCCGGCTTGGTTTTCGGCCTTGCCTTGTCGACCAAGCTCAATGCGTTTTTTCTCCCCTTCGTGTTCGCGGCGGTCTGGCTGGCCGAGCCGCCCGAGGCCCTTCGGGTGCGCCGCCGCCCCGGGCCGTCGGGAACCGTGGATTGGGTGCTGCCCGGGTTGCCCGGTCCCCTGGTGTCGGTCGGCCTGCTCGGAATCGCCGTCTTCTTCGCCGCTTGGCCCTACCTGTGGCCCGACCCGGTGAACCGCTTCGGGGCGTACCTGCGCTTTCACCTGGGCCACGAGCACTACCCGATCTCGTACTTCGGGGAGCTGTGGGTGCAGCCACCCTTTCCGTTGTCCTTTCCCTGGGTGATGACCGCCTTGACGGTCCCGGCCCCCTGGTTGGTCCTCGGCGCTTTTGGACTGCTGCGAAGTGCGTTCCGTCGGTGGAACGGGGCGACCGCCGTGCTGGTCGTGGGGACGTTTTTGCCCATCGCGGTGATCGGGCTCCCGAACACCCCGATCTTCGGCGGGACCAAGCACTGGTACACGGCGCTACCGACCCTGTGCGTGGTCGCTGCGGCCCTGGGACTCCGGGGTGCCCAGGCCCTGAAGAGCCGGGCGAAGATCCCGGTGGCGCTTTCGGTGATCGTCTGGCTGGCCCCCGGGGTGGCGGGAGCGGTCCGGACCCATCCTTTCGGGATCGCCTACTACAACGCTCTGGCCGGCGGGGTCCGGGGCGCTGCGGAGCTCGGCATGCAGCGGGCCTTCTGGGGCACGGTGAACCGGCCGCTGCTGCCCGAGCTGGTGCAGCGGGTGCCGAAGGGGCGGGTATTCTTCAATCGCACCAATTACGACGCCTACCGCATGTACCGTCGGGTGGGCGTGCTGCCGGAGCGCGGCCTGCGCTACGCGTCCGATGCCCGCTTCGCCAAGGCCGCGTTCCACTTCGAACAGCCCGAACACGGCGAAGCCGAGGCCGAGATCTGGTCCACCCTGGGAACGCGCCCGGTGGCCGGCGTGTACTTGGACAACGTGACCCTGGCCCAGCTGTACGTGAAAGGCCTGTCGGACCGGCCCCCTTCGGTGGCCCCCACGTCGACCTCGACCCCGGCCGTCCCGTAAGGTGGGCCCATGGGCCGGATGGGTATGCGCTGGGGGCTCGCTTTCTTTTTGCTGGCTGCCTGCGAAGAGGAGGGCGGACTCATCGAGCGGGTGGCGGAGGTCGAGGTCGAGCCCCGGCGGCTCGACTTCGGTGAAGTGCCCCTCGGCGCCACCCGGCGCCTGTCGGTCCAGGTGCGAAGCGCCGGAAACATGCCCTTGGAGATACGCAGCGTCGAAACCGAGGCCCCCTTCTCCGTGGAACTGCCGACGGAGCCGGTGCCAGCGGGTGTGACCCTGCCCTTGGAGGTGGCGTTCACGCCGGAGCAGGGCGATGCCCCCCTGCGAGGCCAGCTGGTCATCGGCACGAACGCTGCGAATGCAGCCACCGTGGAGGTTGCCCTCGAGGGCCAGGGAGCCCCGTCCTTTCTCGAGGTTACGCCCCTGGACGTGGACTTTCGCGGGACCGAGCGCTTCGAGACCCGGTCTGCCGAGATCGTGCTCCGCCAGCGGGGCGCGGCCACCGTGGAAGGCCAGGTGGTGGCCGAAGGCTTTCGCTTTCCCGAACACTACGATCTGTCCCTGCTCGAAGACCTGGCCGATCGAGCCCCGTTCGCCGTGGCTCCCGATGGCCAGGTGGTGGCGACGCTTCGCTATCAGCCGGTGGTGCGCGGCGAAGACCGGGGGATCGTGCGGTTCGAGACCTGCGGAGATCGCTGCGGCTACGAGGTCCGCGTGCGGGCCGACGCCGGCGCTGCGGCCCTGGAGTTCGATCCGCCGTTCCTCGACTTCGGCGAGGTCGGCATCGGCGACGAAGTCAGCGGGCAAGTCCTCCTTCGGAACGTCGGGACCGAATCCATCGCCGTGCAGGACGTCCGGCTCGAGGCTTCGGGCGACTTCGATCTGAATCTGGAGCGGGCCGTTCCCTTCGGCTTGGGCCCGGGCGACGTGGTTCAAGCGGTGGTGCGGTTCGCGCCGTCCGACGCGTCTTCCCAGCAGGGTCTCGTGCGGGTTCGCACCGATCTGGATCGGCTGGCGGACCGGACCGTGCCCGTCGATGGCCGCGGCATCGGTCCCCGGTTCGAAGTGTCGCCGCCGACCATCAATTTCGGGGTCGAAACCCGAGACGGTCCGAGCCGCCGCCAGATCTTGCTGGCCAACGCCGGCTCGTCACGGGTGCAGGTCACGGATTTGACCATCACCGGCGATCCGGCGTTTCGGCTCGGCGACCTGCCCGGGCTGCCCGCTCGCCTGGGCCCGGGCGAGACCGCCCTGGTGCCGGTGGAGTTCTTTTCGGCCCAGCTGGGCACCCATTCTGCCACGGTCGCGATCGTCACCGACGATCAGGCTCGGATGCGCGTCGACGTGCCCGTGAGGGCCTTTCGGGGCGAGACGTTCTGTGAGCTCCGAGTCGATCCGCCAGAGATCAACTTCGGGCTGCTCGAGCCGGGGCTGTCGCGCGTGCAGCAGGCGATTTTGACCAACCGCGGTACCGCCGGATGCGAGATGCAGGTGTCGCTTCGCACTCCGGCCGATCCGTTCTTTTCGTTGGAAGGTGAACCTCCAGGATCGCTGTCTCGAGGTCAGAGCGCCCAGGTGCGTCTTCGCTTTTCACCGACCGAGCGGCGCCCCGCCAAGAGCACCTTGTTCATCGAAACGAACGACCCGGCAGCGCCGGTGAAGCAAGTGCCGATTCTGGGTACGGGCGAAGGCTACGGTGACCTGGAGGTCGTTCCCGATTCCGTAGATTTCGGCACGCTTCGCGTGGACTGTAAGCGGGAACGTGCGGGGATTCAGCTGCTGAACGCCGGCAGCATCCCCGTACAAGTAGAGGGAGCGAGGCTCGTTGGGGTAGAGGGTGCGGATGCCCCGGACCTGCGCGTGACCGACGGAGATGGGTTCGGACTGGGGCCGGGAGGGGTCGGCGGGTTTTCGGTCGAGTTCGCCCCCCGCAGACTGCGGGAGCAGCGGGCCGACCTGTGGATCGAGTTCGACGATCTTCCGTATCCGATCCGGGTCCCCGTGCGGGGTGACGCGGCCGTGGACGCCCAGGTCACCGACACCTTTCGCCAGCGCCAGACCGGGAAGGCCGACGTGCTCTTCGTGATCGACGACTCTTGCTCCATGCTCGACAACCAAGAGGCCTTGGCGAACAACATCGAGTCGTTCATCGAGCAGGTCGACCCCGACGAGACCCACTACCGGGTCGGCATCACCACCGTCTCGGTAAGCCGAAAAGACGGCGCCCTGGTGGGACCGGTCCTCGACAGCGAGTCCCGGTCTCGGAATCAGTTGATCCAGCAGTTTCGGCAGCAGGCCCGGGTGGGGGTCATGGGCTCGGGCTTCGAACTCGGGCTCGAGGCGGCGCTTCGGGCCATGGAGCGGGCCGACCTCGGGTCTGGCTTCAACCGGGATCTGCTCCGGGAAGACGCCAGCTTCACCCTGATCGTCGTGTCCGATGAGGACGACCAAAGCCCGGGGACCGGGCCGTTTTATGCGTCGCGCATGCAGCAGCTGGCGGGGGCACCGATCACCACGGCGGTGGTCAGCGGCGGGCCGACCGGTTGCGACACGGCGCTGCCCACGCCGCGCTACGAAGCCTTCCTGCAGGCGACGGGAGGGCAAGGCCTGTCGATATGCGGCGACTGGGGCGCCAATCTGCAGGTGTTGGGCGAGCTGACGTTCGGGCTTCAGCGCCGGTTCGAACTGTCGCAGGTGCCCCAACCCGCCGACCCGATTCGCGTCGAGGTGGACGGCGTGACGGCGGGTTCCACGGTTCGTCTTCAGCCGCCCCGATACTTGGTGTTCGATCCCCCCCCGCCCCGCGGAAGCCGCATCCGCGCCACCTATTCGCCCGAATGCGACCTGTGACCCTCGACGGCCGCACCCTGGGGACCGTGGCCATCGCCCTGATCGGAGCCGGCGGATGCACCGACCTGCCCTGCAGCTTTCAGCAGGATTGCCCAGTGGGGTTTTTTTGCAATCAGGCGGAGGGGGCGTGTTCGTTCGAGTGTCTTTCTGCCAACGATTGCCCGGAGCCCGACACTCCGAATTTGCGGCCCATCTGCAGCAACCAGGGACGGTGCGTCGTCGAGCCTCGTTCGCCGCGGGTGGTGATCCGGGAGCCCTTCGAGGGCCAAGTTTTTCCTCCGGGCACCGAAAGCCTGCGGGTCAGTGGGCGGGCCGAGACCACCGCGGAACGCCTGCAGATCGAAGTGGAGGCGGTGGGTCGGGGGGCCTGCATCGGCCGGGTCCTTCGGCGCGACACCGTATCCAACCCGCAGCCCGGTCGGCGGTCCGACGTGGTCTTCTTGATCGACGACGTTCCGCTCCCACCGGGACCGGCCGATCTCCGGGTTCAAGTGCGGGCCGGCGTCGGCCAGCAAGAATCCCTGATCCGGGTCAGCTCCGCCTGCGAGGGCTGCCCGGAGGTACGGATCGACCAGCCCGAGCCGCTGGCCTCGGTCCGCGAACGGATCCTGCCCCGCCTGGAAGGGCAGGTTGCGGGGCACCAAGGGGGCGACGGCTTTTGGAGGGTGACCGACGCCCAGGGCCAGGTGTTCGATGGCCCGCTGCCGATCGAGCCCAGCACGGGGGCCTTTCGGGTGGACGACCTTCCGCTTTTTGCTGGGGTCAATGCCATCGAAGTCAAGGCGCCCGGTCCGGTGGCCGAAGGCCGGTGCGCGGTGTCGGTCGTGGCGCCGCAGGCTTCGGAACCGGGGCTTCGGGGGGTGCTGACCTGGGACACCGACGGCAGCGACCTGGACTTGGTCTTCGTGGCGCCGGATGGCTCCTTGGCAGACGGCCGGGGGCTGCTTTCGGCACGCTTCGCTTCGATGGAAGGCGAGGTGCTCGACGATTTCGACGGGCGAGGTCCGGAGCTTCTCCGGGTGCAGCCCGAAGCGCCGGGCATCTACGGATTGGCGGTGGAGGCCCTGACCGACGGTTCGGCGTCCGGAAGCTCGGCGCTCCTGCGCCTCTTGGATGCCGGACGACTCCTGACGGTTCCGCCGCTGGGCCCACGCTTTCTGTCGGCGGAGCGCGGGGACGTGTGGCTCGTGGGGACCCTCGAGGTACCCGAAGACGGCGGGGCGGTCCGGTTCGATTCGGTGGATCGGCTGGTTTCGGTCCGTTCGCTGCCGTCGGAGCCTCCCGCAGATTGGTGACCGCTTTCCGTCTCGGTTCGGGCAACCGGCCCTCGACACCCGCTGAAATCCCGGACACGACAGACCCATGGATGTGGTGGCGCTCGAGGGCCTGGAGCTGCGGGCCCCGGTTGGGGTCTACCCCTTCGAGCGGGACATCCTGCAGCGGATCCGGGTGAGCTTGCGGGCCGAGCTCGACCTGACGGCAGCCGGCCGCAGCGATGCGTTGGGCGACGGGCTCGACTACGACCGCTTGGCCGCCGCCTGCCGAGAGGTCGCCGCCGCGAAACACCATCGATTGATCGAATCCATCGCCGCCGAGATCGTGGCGCGGGTGCTGCAGGAGCACGAGGCGGTAGAGGCCGTGTGGGTCCGGGTCGAAAAGCCCGGGGCCGTGCCGGACGCGGAGCAGGTGGCCGTGGAGCTGCGTCGAGAACGCCGAAAACCCCGGACCGGGCTGTTCGGCGGAGGTCGCTGACGGGCCCTCGCGCGCCGCCGGTGGAACGGGATCAGAAGTCGATGGTCAGGTGCCAGCGGACCCCGGCCCGGACCGCCGCCCGGAGGGTTTGCTCGAAGCCCTCCAGATCGCGCAACAGCTCCACGGGCTGCTGCACTTCGTCGGGATGGGCGCGGACGTGCTCCAGCAGGACCTGCACCGTCTCCAATCCGGCATAGGCGTCGAACCAGGCTTCGTCCGGAAGATCGAAGTCGTCCCGGCTCGCCCCCGACTGCTCCAGGAACTCGGCGAGTTCGGCGCCGCCGGGGCTTCGAAAGTCGAGCAGTTCCGATACCCGCAGGCGCTGGGCCAGCTCCGACAGGACCCGGTCGTTGCGAGCCGCCGCTCGACCCGGGGCCGCAGCGCCGTCGACCCCGGGCACCGGCCGCTCCAGGGTCACGTAGTAGGCCAAGCCCATCGGCGGCTCAGGGTGCCTCAGGGACTGCGGGCCCGCAACGTGGCCTGCCGGCCGGCGGAGTCGGTCAAGACCGGGATTCGAGTGCCACCTCGAACGCCGATCGCACGTCCAAGGGCAGATCGATGGCCGACAGGGTTTCGTAGAGGGTGGCCAGGTAGATGCCGAGGGGCAAAAAGCTCGGGTGCAGTTTCACCTTGTGCTGGCGGCAGCGAAGGAAGACCTGGTGAAAGGATGCGGTGAAGTGGTCCACCCGAAACTGGACCGCCCGCTGATCCCCCTCGCCGAAGTGCTTCACGAACAGGTCCGTGGCCACGGCCAGGCCCAGCCGTTCCAAAGCATCCTCGAGCTCCCCTTCGGCCGTGTAGAAACTCACGTAGACCTCGGCCAGGGCCGACCGAAAGTCTTGGGGCCACGACTTGTGGCCGCGACCGGGGTGCCACACCAGGCGGTCGTCCGAGAAGGTCCAGCGGACCAGGCTCAGATCCAGCAAGGTCGGGCCCTCCGGGTCCAGCAGCTGGTGGAAGTAGATTTCCAGGATCCGCTGGCCGGCCTTTCGGCGCGCCTCTTCGTCCAGGTTCCGCAGGGGCGTGGCGGCCCGTTCCGGGCGCTGGCTCAGTTCCACCCCGAACCGTTCGACCCGAGGCCGGCGGTGGGCCAAGGCCTGCTCGAAGCCCTGGGCATCGCGGTAGCCCGCCATCAGGGCCCGGCCCTCGGACCACAGGGCCCGGGTCGGCATCACCTCGAAAAACGACGGGGACGCAAAGTCCAAAAACTGCCGAAAGCTCGTGGCCCGGATCATCTGGCCCAGGAGCGACATGGGGGGAGGCGTTCACTTCTGGCCGACCAGTGCAAGCCCGGAGCCCGCTTCGACGCCGGATCGTCGGCTTGGTCGGCTTT
Source organism: Myxococcales bacterium LLY-WYZ-16_1 (assembly GCA_031800475.1). Classification (GTDB taxonomy): domain Bacteria; phylum Myxococcota; class Kuafuiibacteriia; order Kuafuiibacteriales; family Kuafuiibacteriaceae; genus Kuafuiihalomonas; species Kuafuiihalomonas phototrophica. The sequence continues at coordinate 4,142 of DAPKRQ010000135.1, read as the reverse complement.
GGCGCGGAGATCCGGGCCCGTGCCCGGACACCGTTTCGGTGTCGCGCCCGGAAGGGTATGACGAGCCGTGACCGAATCAGACAAACCGGTCGTCGCCATCGCCGGAGCCACGGGATTCGTGGGTCGAGCCGTTCGCCTCGCCCTGGTCCAGGACCATACGGTGGTGGGGCTCACCCGTTCCCCGACCCGGGCGTCCCTTCCGGACGAAGACGGGGTGCTGTGGCGACACTGCGACCTGTTCTCGTTGGCCGAGCTCGAGACGGCCCTCGAAGGGGTCGACTACGCCATCTACCTGGTCCACTCCATGCTGCCCTCGGCGCGGCTGGTGCAGGCCGACTTCGTGGATCTGGACCTGATCCTGGCCGACAACTTCGCGCGGGCCGCCGAAAAGAACGGCGTGTCGCAGATCCTCTATCTGGGCGGCATTCAGCCCCGGGAGGGCGAGCTGTCCCGGCACCTGCGCAGCCGACTGGAGGTCGAAGCCACGCTGGCGGCGCGCTCCTGCCCGGTGACGGCCCTGCGGGCCGGGCTCGTGGTGGGACCGGGGGGCTCCTCGCTCAGCATGTTGGTGAACCTGGTCCGGCGGTTGCCCGTGATGCTGCTGCCGAAGTGGGCGGACTCCAAGTCTGCTCCCATCGCCATCGAAGACGTGGTGCGCGCCGTGCGCCGATGCGTCGGCGACCCGGAAGCCTACGGGCAGGCCTACGAGATCGGAGGCCCCAAAAACCTGACCTACCGGGAGATGCTGATCTCCACCGCCGAAGCCCTGGGCAAGCACCCGCCTCTGATCGGGCTGCCGGTGTTTTCGCCGTCCCTTTCGCGCAAGTGGATCTCCATGGTTTCCGGGGCCCCGGATGCCCTGGTGGGACCGCTGATCGAAAGCCTTCACCACAGCATGGAGCCCGCGGAAAACCCCCTTCAGACCTGGTTGAAGAAAGACGGCATTCCTTTCGAGGAAGCCTTGCGCAAGTCCATCGATGATCAGGGGCGCCCCCTTCCCAATCCCCGGCGCCAGATCCGGTCCAAAGACCAAAACGTGCTGCAGCAGGCCCGGACCGTCCGCTCGGTCCAGCGGCTGCCGTTGCCGAACAACATCCGGGCGACCTGGGTGGCGCAGGAGTACATGCGGTGGCTGCCCTTGTTCGTGTGGCCGTTTTTGAACTGTCGGGTCGAGGGCCAGCCGCCGAAGCCTCAGACCATCCGGTTCTTTCTGCGGCTGACCGGTGTGTGCTTGCTCGAGCTGACCTATGCGCCCGAGCGCTCGGAGGTGGATCGACAGCTGTTTCGGATCACCGGCGGCTGGCTCGCCCGGGTCTCGAACCATTACAAAGGGAGGTTCGAGTTTAGAGAGGTGTTGTCCGGGCGCGCGCTGATCGCGGCGATCCACGACTTTCGGCCCCGGTTGCCTTGGATGATCTACAACTGGACCCAGGCCATGGTGCATCTGGTGGTCATGCGCGGGTTCGGGCGGCATTTGGCCCGGATCGCCCGCGAGGGCCTCCCGGAAGGCTCGCCGCCCCCCCCTGCCCTCACGGAGGCGACCGGGGGCGAGACCCGCAATTCAGGTGAAACCCGGTGGTCCGATGGGACCATGACGGACGGTCGTCGGTCGGGGCAGAGTGTTCCCCGAAAGGAGGGCACGAGATGAAACAGACCGGAGGAAAAATGGGGATTACCGACGCGATGCCGAAGGCGGTGAAGCCGGAGGCGAACGGTGGGCCGGACCCCCAGCTGTCCAAGCTGAAGCTCCCGGGCGGAAGCGACTCGAAGACGTTGAAAGTGGTGCGAGATGCGATGCGCCGACTCATGAGCGGGAAGCTCGGGTCGATGAAGCTGTCGATGACGAAGCCGGGCAGCGAGATTCCTCGTGACAGCAAGGTTGCCAAAGCGCTGCAGTCCGCAGCCCCGACGGGCGGCGTTTCGCCGAAGAAGGCTACGAAGCCGGCTTCGGTCAGCTCCACCCATGCGGGCGGCGGTTCCGTATGACCGCCGAAGGCGCCATCTCGGTGCCCTTTCCGCAGGTGCCCCGGGAACACGTCAGCCACCTGACCAGCGAGTTGGTCTCCCGGGTCAGCCGGGCCCGCGGGCCCCGCTGTCGCCTGGTCGACAACTGGAAGAGCGTGCTCGAACAGTGCGTCGATTACATGGTGGCGCACGGACCAGAAGGCTTGGCAGGCTGGGTGGTTTTGCAACTGCTCGAGCTCTGCGAAGAGGGCGACCTGTTCACCGAGGCCGAGAGCAAGTCCCTGTCGCGAGCCTGCGTGCGTCACTTGGTCGACCTGGGCCTGCAGGTCCCGGAGGCCGACCCGACGGCCCGGGCCCGGCAGGCGGGGCGTCTGCTCGGCAGTGAAGCGCCGGCGGCGGCGGCACCGGTGGGGGCAGGCCGGCTCGGCAATCTGTTGAGCGTGCGCTCCGCGGGCCGAGGCAGCTCCCGGCGTCGCTGATCGGGCCGGAAACGAAATACCTTTCGCAGCTTGCCGAGGCAGGGCAGAGCGCTGCGACGAAGCGGTTGGGGAACGCTGCAGCGTTCGAACTCGAGGCGGCGCGCCTTGCTCCTCCCGCGCGCCTCGCTCCGGCGGCTCGCCCCCCGTTGTCCCGGGCCATCGGCTTGTCCGAAGACCCGGCGGTTCGCCGCCACCTGATGGATCGGCGGGCCGGTGCCGATCCTCGCTTGGCCCCGCGGCCCTTCGAAGAAATCGACACCGGTTGAACGGTTGCGCGAGTATGGGCTCCGTGACTCTGCGTCGTCTCGTTCCGACTCTGGCGTTCCTTTTGGGCTCTGCCCTGGCTTGTTCGTCCGGCCCCGACGGAAACGGCAACGACGGAACGGGGCAGACCGGCCCCTGCGGCAACGGGCAGCTGGACGAAGGCGAGCTGTGCGATCCGGGCATCGCGTCGGGGCCGGGCGCTTGTCCGATCGCCTGCAGCGAAGGCGACGGCGTGGCCTGCACCCGCGAGGTGGTCAGCGGCTCCGCCGATACCTGCGACCTGACCTGCAGCGTCGAGGTGGTCGGGGCCTGTGTGGCGGGAGACAACTGCTGTCCACCGGGCTGCAGTGCCATGACCGATTCGGACTGCTCGCCCACCTGCGGCGACGGCGTCGTCGACGAACTCGAGACCTGCGACTCGGCCATCGGCGCCGGCGAAGAGGGCGCATGTCCGGCGGCCTGCGACGACGGAAATGCCTGCACCCGAAACAGCCGCCTCGGTGCCGCCGTCAACTGCAGTCTGGTCTGCGCGTTTCGGCCCATCGTCGCGTGCGAAGACGGCGACGGCTGTTGCCCGGAGGGCTGTACCACCACCACCGACGACGACTGTTCTCCTTCATGCGGGGACGGCGTCGTCGATCCGATGGAAACTTGCGACGGCAACTGCCCCGAATCCTGCGACGACGGCGACGCCTGCACCTTGGATCGCTTCACGGGATCGGCCGATGCTTGCAGCCTGGCTTGCGTGAACCAGCCCCTGTCCGAGTGTCGCGACGGCGATGGCTGCTGTCCGACCGGGTGCACGTTCGCGGTGGACGACGACTGCGAAAACCTCTGTGGCAACGGGACCCTGGACCGGGGGGAGACCTGCGACGGTGACTGCCCGTCGTCGTGCGAAGGGTTCCCAGCGCCAGACTGCACCAGCGAGGTTCGGCTCTCCGGAAGTCCCGACCGTTGCAACGTCCGTTGTCGGCCCATCGAGATTACCATGTGCGCGGACGACGACGGCTGTTGTCCGCCGGGGTGCGACAATACCGAGGACAACGATTGCGCTCTGGGAGTGGGCAGCCCTTGCATGAACAATGCATCCTGCCCGGCGCCGTTGACGTGCTTCGAAGAGATCGCTCGAGACGACCTGCCCGGCGGGTATTGCTCCCTCGCGTGCGGGACGGAGTCCTGCCCCGAGGGCAGCGAGTGCGTGTTCCTCGAAGACAGTCCGGTGGGTAACTGCTTGCTCGGGTGCACGGGCGACGAAGACTGCCGCGAGGGTTACGAGTGTCAGTCGATCTTCGAGAGCGCCGACGTGTGCTATCCCCCCCGGGGGCCGACCGGCGGAACCGGGGGCGGTTGACCGAATCGGGGCCTGGGGAACGACTCCGCCGCTGCTTGGCATCGGCGGCTCGACGGGGCAGGGTTGTGGGGTGGCAAGCCGGT
>DAPKRQ010000134.1:0-11271 GCA_031800475.1 Myxococcales bacterium LLY-WYZ-16_1 | reverse complement strand
CGCCCGTCGAAGCGGCCACGGTCTCCTCCCGGCCGCGCATGCGCTTGGAGGGGGAAGACGAACTCGAAGCGCTGGCCGAGCGCGTGGCCGAAGAGCGCCCGGCGTCTGGAAGACCGATCGTCACCGTGTTGCTGCTCGTCGTGCTGGTCGCTGCCAGCGCTGGCTTCATGGGCTGGCGCTATCTCGAAAAGACTCGCATCGAAGCGATTGACCAGCTGACGGCCGAGGCGATGCCGGCGTTCGAGCAAGATACCTATGGTGGCTACCAGCGGGCTGCGCAGCGCTTCGAAGACATTCTCCGCAACCACGACGCGAAGCACGCGCTATCTCTCGGAAGGCTCGCCCACAGCTACGCGATCCTCTGGGGCGAACACGGTGACAATCAGCTGCAAGACCGCTTGCAAGAGGTGCTCGAAAGGGCCCGCAAGCATGCAGCCGGCGTCTCCCACACGGTGGCGGCCGAAGGCTTGACCGCGCTGTACGGCGCCGAGGATCGGACCGCGGGCATGGCAGCGGCCATGGAGGTCTTGGAGCCTCGGGCTCGACGGCTTCGAGACCAGGGCGTCCAAGGAACGGTCATCGACGTGGCTCGAGGGGTGGCACTGACCCGGGGCGGAGAGTACGACGAAGCCTTTGACGTCTTGAGTGGTGCCGAGCGCTCCATGCCTTCCAGCATCCGGAGCAAAGTGTGGCTCGGCGTTGCGGCCCGTCGCGGTGGGCGACTGTCACAAGCCGTCCGGTCGCTGCGGGAGGCCTTGCGCCTGCAGCCCGATCACCCGGGCGCCATCGCGCACCTGGCTTTGACCCAGCTCGAGCGGGGCCGCCTGCAGGGAGCCATGGAGCAACTGGTGCGCTTCGACGAGGTGGCCCGGTCGAATCCGAAAAACATTTCCCCGAAGAGCCAGGCCCTGGCCGAGTACGCTCGGTCCGAGATCGCTCGCTCGGCGGGGGAGGAGGCGAAAGGGGTGGGAGCCTACGAGCTGGCGGTTCGGCTGGACCCGGAAAACTCCGACTTCCCCTTCGGACTGGGGCGCTGGCTGCTGAAGCACCAACGTCCCGAAGAGGCCATCGAGCCCTTGGAGCAGGCCGCAAAGATGGAGCCAGAACGCCCCCTGCTTCAGGTGACGCTGGCCGAGGCCCTGATGGAGACCGAGCGCTTCGATGCGGCCCGGACCCAGGTCGAAGCGGCGCTGAGCGCCCATCCAGACTTCGTACCGGCTTTGCTATCGAAAGCGCGCCTGCTTCGCCGGACCGAAGATCCGGGTGCGGAGGCTTTTTTGCAGAAGCTCGTGGAAGAGCATCCCACGGCCGTCGTCGACGTGAAGCTCGAGCTCGGCCGGCTGTACCGAGCTCGAGGGCGACTCGACGAAGCCCAGGCCCAACTCGAAGCAGCCATCGAGCGGATGGGTTCGCGGCCAAAGCTTCAGCAGGCCGAGGTCCTGTTGGCCTACGGCCGTCTCATGGAACGCCGGCGAGACTGGAAAACCGCCGCCAACGCGTACGAGAAGTCGGCGGAGATGGGGGAGCTCGAGGCCCACTTTCGGCTGTCGAAGGTGGCCATCGAGCTCGGCGACCGCAAGACCGCCGAGCGCGCATGCACCCGGTACCTGCGGGCCGGCAGCAACCTGCGCTACAGCGAGGCGGCGAAGGCGGTCTGCGACGAGCTTTGAGCGCCGGCGCCCCGAGGGGAGCGAACGTTCAGCCCATGGCTTTTTGGATCATCTCCACGAGCCGGGGCTTCGGAACCGCTCCCACCTGTTGGTCGACCACCTGACCGCCCCGGAACACCAAGACCGTGGGGATGCTCATCACGTGGAACCGCTGGGCCAGGCCCATTTCGTCGTCGGTGTTGATCTTGGCGACCTTCACCTGGCCCGCGTACTCGGTCGCCAGCTCGTCCACCGCTTGTCCCACGGCCCGGCAGGGCGCGCACCAAGGAGCCCAGAAGTCGACCAAGACCGGCTTGTCGGACTTGAGCACTTCGGTTTCGAAGGAGGATTCGGTCAGATGGATCACGTCGTCATTCGCCATGAGGGCCTCGATGACGCCAACCGCTCTCGCGCCGGCGCCATTCCCGGGCGCGTCGCCCGCGGATCGGGCATATCACGAAGCCCCCTCGGTCTGGATCCGGAATTTCGGGAGAAGGGCTCTGCTGGACTTTTGCGAGGTTCCGTCCAACCTTCGAGGCTGCGATGGTCCCCGAGCGACTCTTCGTGCCCCAGTCCACCTTGGAGGCGTGGCTCGATCGGGCCGATGTACGGATCGAGGGCCAACGGGTGTGGCTCGGGGGCTCGGTGCCGTTTCGACTCGAGGCAGCGGTCCGCTTCACTGCCGCCATTCCCGAGGGGCCCAGCCGCCTCCTGGGGCGGGCCATGTACGAAACGCGGGTGACCGAACTGGGAGGTGAGCTGCTGGGAGACTCGGTCCTGTTTCAGGACGTGGGCTTCTCCGTCGAGAACGGGTACATCGCGACCCGAGAGGAGCTGGCCCCGTGAGTACCCTCTTGGCCACCCGGATCGTGGCCGTCTTCTACGTGCTCGTCAGCGTGTTGGGGCTGATCCAGCTGTTTCGCCCCCGGCGCATGCCCTTTCCGGTCGTGGCTGCGGCCATGGGGGGGGTGGCGGTACTCCACCTGGCCGTGCTGGTGGCCCGGGGCATGGCGGCCGGCGGATTGCCGCTCACCAACGTGGCGGACGACCTGTCGCTGTTCGCGTTCGTGGCCGCGTCGGTCTCGGCAGCGGTCAGCTGTCGGGGACAGGTCCCCCAGCTCGCCGCCCTTTCTTCGTTCATCGTGGCGGGCCTGATGACCGTGTCCTTCGTGGGAGGCCACGAGGTCCACCTGCCGCCGGGGCAGCGCTCCGGGTGGCTTCCGGTGCACATCGCCACCGCCTTTTTGGGCAATGCCTTGTTCATGATGGCGGGCCTCACCGCCCTGGTCTACCTGGTCCAAGAGCGGCGGCTGAAGGCCCGAGGCACCCGATTTCGGCCCCGCGGCAGCGACCGTTTGCCGCCCTTGGAGACCTTGGACCACCTGACCGTGCGCTTCATCCAGTTCGGCTTTCCCATGCTGACCCTCGGGCTGCTGACCGGTGTGATCTACGCCAAGCAGGTGCTCGGCACCTTTTGGGTCTGGGACCCTCGAAACACCCTCAGCTTGTTGATCTGGCTTCTGTACGCACTTCTCCTCCACTTCCGGTTGACGATTGGCTGGCGTGGGAGAAAACTCGCGTTGCTGACGGTGGTTGGGGTCGTGGCCAGCTTGATCTCGATGGTGGGCATGAACCTGGCGGCCGTGGGGGTCCACGGGAAGGATTTCTTGCTATGAAGCTGAGCCTGGTCGGCCTCTCCTACTCCACCGCGCCGCTGGAGGTGCGGGAGCGGATCGCCGCCGAAACGCGAGACAAGCAAGCAGCCCTGCAGCAGCTGTTGGGCGCGGGCGGGATCGACGAGGCCTGTTTCGTCTCCACCTGCAACCGGGTCGAGCTGTACGCTGCGGGTCCGCACGACCACGAGGTCCTGCGGCGCCAGATGCGCCGATTCCTGGCCGACGCCGCAGCCCTTCCCACACCGGAGCTGGACCCTCATCTGCTCCAGCTCGACGACAACGAGGCGATCCGCCACCTGTTCCGGGTCTCCTCCTCTTTGGATTCGATGGTTGTCGGCGAGCCCCAGATCCTGGGCCAGGTGAAAGAGGCCTTCAAACTGGCCACCGATACCCGCGCCGCCCGGGCGGAGCTGGTTCGGGTGTTCCAGCGGGCGTTCGCGGTGGCGAAGCGGGTCCGCAACGAGACCGGGATCGCCGAGAACGCCGTGTCCATGAGCTACGCGGCGGTCGAACTCGGCCGGCAGATTTTCGACGAGCTGAAGGGCAAGCAAGTGCTTCTCGTCGGCGCCGGCAAAATGGGCGGTCTGGCCGCCAAACACCTGCGGCGTCACGGCGTCGAGCAGATCCTGGTCGCGAGCCGCTCGATCTCGACGGCCGAGCGGGTGGCCCGAGACGTGGGCGGCAGCGCGTCGAGCCTGGACACGTTGCCGCTGCTGCTGGCCGAAGCGGACATCGTCATCTGCTCCACCGCGGCGCCCGGCTTCGTCATCGACCGCAAGATGGTGCAAGGGATCCTGCGAGCGCGCCGGTACCGCCCCCTGCTGATGGTCGATATCGCGGTTCCCCGCGACGTGGACCCTCGGGTTCGGGGCCTCGACAACGTCTTTCTCTACGAGGTCGACGATCTGCAGGACGTGCTCGCCAGCAACCGGGAGCAGCGGCGCCGGGAGGCCGAAGCTGCCGAGCGGATCATCGAAGAAGAGCTCCAGAAGTTCATCGCCTGGACCAACGCCCAGCGGGTCGTTCCGGTGATCAAGGCGCTGCGTTCGAAGGCGGTCGCGGTGGCGGAGGCCGAGGTAGCCCGGGTCCTCAACGGTACGGAACTCGAGCCCCGGGTCGAAAAGAAGGTGCGGGCCATGGGGAACGCCCTCGTCAACAAGATGCTGCACCCGGTGCTCGCGCGGCTCAAGGAGCAGGGCGAGCTCGGGGACCCGGACGGCTTTGCCGAAGTGATCATGCAGGCCTTCAGCCTGGAGATCGAAAGCTTGGAAGAGCAAGAAGAGGCTCGTCCCGAGCGAACGAACGTCGTACCGCTGGCCCGATGAAGCTGCGGATCGCAACCCGCCGAAGCCCCTTGGCTCTTTGGCAGGCCCGGCACGTGGCCGCCGAGCTGAAAGCCCACGACCCCGAGCTCGAAGTGGAGCTGGTGGAGATGGTCACCCAGGGGGACAAGATTTTGGACCAAGCGCTGAGCAAGGTGGGCGGCAAGGATCTGTTCGTGAAGGAGATCGAACAGGCGCTCATCGACGGTTCCGCCGACGTGGCCGTGCACAGCCTCAAAGACATGCCGACAAAGCTTCCCGAGGGGCTCACCATCGGAGCCCATCCACCCCGAGAAGACCCCCGGGATGCGTGGGTCTCGAAACGTTGGTCTCGGTTCTTCGACGTCCCCGAAGGCGGACGGATCGGCACTTCTTCGCTGCGGCGGAGTGCGCAGCTTCTTCGCCATCGCCCGGATCTAAAGATCGAAGTGCTTCGCGGCAACGTGCAGACGCGGCTCGCTCGAATGGAAGAGCGGGGTCTGGATGGTACGTTGTTGGCCCATGCCGGCTTGGTTCGCCTCGGCATGGCTTCGGCGGTTTCCGACGTGTTCACGACGGACGTGCTGCTGCCTGCCGTGGGGCAGGGGATCTTGGCGGTCGAGGTGCGCGCCGACGACGAGGCCACATGGGCCCGCTGCCGCGCCCTGGACGACGGGCCCTCCAGGGCCGCTGCTACGGCAGAGCGCTGCTTCCTGGACGAGCTGCAGGGCGGCTGTCAGGTACCGATCGGGGGCCACGCGACCGTCGAGGGCGGCCAGCTCGAGTTGGTCGGCATGGTGTGCTCGCTGGACGGCAAGACGGTGTACCAAGGGATCCGAAACGGACCGGTGGCGGACGCGGAAGCTCTGGGCCGAAGCCTCGCCCAGGAGCTCCTGGGACAGGGGGCCGATGTCATTCTCCGGGCACTGCTCGACTGATCTGTTGGTGGTCCAGACCCAGCCCGGAGCGGACGCGACCCGGCGACTGGCCGAATCTTCGGGGCTTCGCGCCGAGGTGTTGGTGCCGCTGGTCCCGGGGCCGCCGAAAGACCCCGAACCCTTGGCGCGGGCCGCCGAGAACCTGGCGTCCTACGACGCTCTGATCTTCGGTTCGGTGCGGGCGGCGGAGGGGCTGGCCCAGGCCATGAGGGCGCGGGGTGCCGAGCCCTACGCCGGGCCGGTGTACTCCGTCGGAGCCGAGACCCGAGCCCGGATCAGCGAACAGGGCGCCCTTCGGGCCGCGTTCTCCGGTTCGATCCGGGTGGGATCGCAAGCCCGGGCCGAAGGCCTGTTCGACGCCCTCGCGAGGGACTTCGAGCCTCTGACTCGGCGCCGCTTTTTGTTCGCACGCGCTCCGGAAGGCCGGACTTGGCTGATGGATCGGTTGATCGAGGCGGGCGCTGAGGTGGACGCACCCGATGCCTATCGGCTGAGGCCGGCCGATTTGGATCCGGCGGTCGTGGCGGCGCAGGTGGGGCGCAGTTGGGCCGTGGCGGCCTTGTCGGGCGAGGGCCTGGCCCAGGCGGTGAAGGCTCACCCCCGTGGTGCAGCGGGCTTTGGCGACGTGGAGCTGTTCGTGATCGGTCCGGTGGCAAAAGCACGGGCCGAAGCCCTGGGCTTGGCGGTGGCCGGCGTGTCCCCCCGGGCCGAGCGGCGCGCATTGGTGGAACTGGTCCGGGACCGCCGGTTCGGTCGCCCTTCGGGACCTGGAGTCAGGGCATGAGCGAAGGCACGTACAAGGTGGTGGAGCTGTCGACGGTGACCGACGACAGCCTGGAAGCGGTGCTGAACGAGTGGACCGGGCAGGGCTTCGTCCTTCAAGGCATTCACTTCGCGATGCGCGAAAGCAGCCGCCGGCCGGCCATGGCCTTCGTCGTGTTCACCCGGCCCTTCGGCACGGGGCCGCCAGCCGAACCGGACTGAGTCCAGCGCCCGCCGAGCCTCATCCAAAAACCAGCGGGTTCGTCGGGCCGGGGCGAAGGCGGCCCGGCCGAGTGGGTGCCCCGACACCCTCCGCCGTCAGCGATCTCCATCCGCGTCAAGGCTCGCGCGTGTCCGTGCCCCCGGTAGCGTCCTCGCCAGTCCCTTGCGTTTCGGTTCGAGACGGTTCGTTCGGATCCCCGGGCAGCCAGGTTTCGTTCGGGCGGACTCGAGCCGCTCGGCGGGCCAGCACCAAGCCTTCCACCAAGCGATCGAAGCGGCGTCGCAGCCCCGTGGTGATCTTCGGGGCGCGCAGCTGCAGCCGTACGATCTGCCGGCGGGCGACGCCGCGCTCGGCGACGAGCTCTTGATCGACCCAGACCACGCGCCGGCGTCGCTCGGGATCCTCGGCCACCCATCCCTCGAAGCCAGGCGGTACCCGGATCACCTGCGGGGGCTCGGCGAAGGTGGCCAGATCCGAGCGGGCCACCTGCTCCAAGGGTCGGCTCTGCGGTCCTTGGGAGAGAATGCGCACGTCCACGTCCACCCAGGTGGCGGTGGCGGTTCGGCTGCGCAGGCGAAGCAGGGGCCGATCGAAGGTCGCCATCTCTTCCGGATCGAGCCGACCGTCTCCGTCCAAGTCGATGCGCTCATCGACCCGGCGAGGCCAATGCTCCGAGTCGACCGAGGGATCCCCAGGTGCGACCACGACCCATGCCTCCGTCAGGGGAAGGATCACCCCATACCCTCGGTGCACCCAAGTGCCCGAATCGGTGACGGTTCCCACGTAACGGGGGGTGGTGCACGAAATCGTCAGCCCCACGGTGGCGAATGCGGCGCGGAGGGCCGAAAGTTTTGTTCGGGAGTTTGGTTTCATCCTACCGTCCGGTGTGTAGACTGTGGCTGAACGGCGCGGCGCGAGAAGAGAGGAGGTCGCAATGCTCGACGCTTACATCATCGACGACATCCGACGTCGTCCGCAACGGGAACAGACGGACCGGGAGCGGCTCCGCATCGAGCTTCCCTACCCGGAGGCACCCGAGCCTTCCGGCGAAGCCCGGGGTGAAGAGGAGGAGCGCGGTCCCATCGTGATTCCCCTGCGGCCCGACCCCACCGACCGAGAGCAGAACGACGACGCCGCCTGACGCCGTCACTGTCCGCCCTCGACCACACGACAGGGCACCTGAAGCTTCTTACCGACCCGGATCAACACCTCACCCGGTGCCACGACGTGCATCGGGTCGGTGACGCGACAACCCCCCAGGCTGACTCCCCCCTGAGCGATCTTGCGGCGGGCCTCGCTGTTCGTCTTGGCGCCGCCGATGGCAACCACGACCTGAAACAGGGGGCCCGAAGATACCTGGCTGCTTTCGGTGGCGCGTGGGGGGCGGCCGGCTTCCCACCACGCTCGGACGTCGTGCGCCGCTTCGGTCGAGTGGAAGCGAGAGACGACGAAGACCGCCAGATCTTTTTTGGCCCGGTTGGGGTCGGTGTCCACCGTCTCGGGCGTCTCGTCGGTCAGCAAGGCGTACCAATCCTTCATCAGCTCGTCGCTGATGCTCATGACTTTTCCGAACATGTCTTCCGGCGGATCCGTGATGCCGACGTGGTTGTTTTTGGACTTCGACATCTTGTCCTGACCGTCGAGTCCCACCAGCAGACCGGTTGTCAGCACGCATTGGGCCCGCAGACCGTACTGGTCCATGACGTGTCGGCCCGCCAGCAGGTTGAAGATCTGGTCGGCGCCTCCCAGTTCCAAGTCGGCCTTCAGAGCCACCGAGTCATAGGCCTGCATCAACGGATAGAGGAACTCGTGGATCGCGATCTGCCGATTCTCTTCGAAGCGTTGACGGAAATCCCGACGCTCGAGCATTCGACCGACGTTGTACTTCGCGGCCAGGCGGATCACGTCGGCGAAAGACAGGGAGGCGAGCCAGCGGGAATTCCACTCTATGCGGGTCCGCTCCGGGTCCAGGATCTTGAAGACCTGCTCGGTGTAGGTTTCGGCGTTCTTTTGGATCTCGTCCTCGCTCAGCGGGGGACGCATGGCGTTGCGGCCCGTGGGGTCCCCGATGAGGGCGGTGTAGTCGCCGATCAAAAAGATGACGTCGTGACCAAAGCGCTGAAACTGCGCCATCTTTTCGATGAGCACCGTATGTCCCAAGTGCAGGTCGGGTGCCGTTGGATCGAAACCCACCTTCACCACCAGCGGGACCTGGGATTCGTGGCTTTTTTCGAGGCGCCGCCGAAGCTCGCTCCGAGGCTCCAAATCCACGGAGCCCCGCTCGAGCACCGGCATCTGCACGTCGGCAGGGGGGATCGAAAACTCGGGCACGGTGTTGTCCCGCCACGGACGGTTCAGGCTGTCAAATGAACCAGCGGAGTCCCGCTTCCGTCACCAGACCGTCGAGACGTTGATCGTGGGCCTGCATGGGAAGCTCCGGGAGCACCTGGGCCTCGAAGGCGAAGCCGACGAACCGCGGAACCTGCGCGCCGGATCGGGCCGCAGCGATGGCCCGGTCGTAGTAGCCCTTGCCGTAGCCGAGCCGATCGCCCCGCTCGGTGAACGCCAGGCCCGGCACCACCACCAGTTGAATGTCCTCCCATGCTGCGGCAGCGGCCTTCGGATCGGGCTCTCGAAGTGCCCAGGGACCGCGGGGCTCCAGGGTGGCCAGTTCGCTCCAAGACCAAGCCAGCCGATCCCGTTCTCGGTCGACCCGCGGAAATGCGGTACGCCTCGCGTGGGCGATCAGCTCGCCCGGATCGGCCTCGTCGGCCATCGGCGCGTACAGGGCCAGCGACCAGGGAAGGGTGGACCGACACCAGGGGTCATCCAACAGGTGCCGGCATGCGCTTCGAGAGGCATCGTGCCGCCGCTGAGCGTCCAGCGCCGCCCGGGCCGCTTTCATGCGGCCACGCAGCTCGGATTTCAGGCTCGACGACCGGGGGCCGGTCGCCGTCAACGGGATTCCCCCGCCTCGGCCGTGTGATGCGCGCGGTCGGAACCTGCGTCTGCAGGGGGGTGACGTGATACCGACAGCCTGCCTCTGCCTAGCTTGGCGGCAGTTCGCGCGGTGCCGGCAGGGACGTCTCCCAACGATTCCGTCAAAGGTTCGCGACAATGGAGCCACGCACCATCACGCACCAGGCAGGGGATGTTCATCGAACCGACGCGAGCCATCACGAACCCTCCGGGATGGCTCGGGGCGGTTCCCCGTCGACTTCACGACCCACCGCATCGATCGACGTGAGAATGCGACGGGAACGCTCCCGCACGGAGCGACGCAGCGCCTGGTGCCGGCTTCGCTCTTCGACGAGCTGGCCTGCGATCTTCAAGGCCGCCACCAGTGCCAGCTTGTCGTTCTGCACCTGGCCCGAGCGCTCGCGCAAGGCGTCTACCTCGCGGCGGACCAGGGCTTCGGCCTCCCGCGCATCCTCGGCGCTGAGCTCCGTCTTGAGCGACAACCGGTGCCCGGACAGCTCGACCGTGATGGTGCGCGTCGCCTCCACGACCCGACGATAGGACCGGCCAACCAGACCGTCAATCGTTGGTCGACGGGCGTTCGAACAGGGCGTCGACGAACGCGTCGGGGTCGAACGGGCGAAGATCGGCGATGCCTTCCCCGACGCCCACGAAACGGACGGGGATCTGAAGCTCGTCGCAGATCGCCACCACGACCCCTCCTTTGGCGGTTCCGTCGAGCTTGGTCAGGGCGATCGACTGCACATCGACCGCTTCCTTGAACTGTTTGGCCTGGGTGATGGCGTTTTGCCCGGTGGTCGCGTCCAGCACCAGCATGACCTCGTGAGGCGAACCGGAATGGGCCTTGTCCATGGTGCGCCGGACCTTCTTGAGTTCCTCCATCAAGTTGACCTTGGTGTGCAACCGGCCAGCCGTATCGCAGATGCACACGTCGAAGCCTTCTCTTCGCGCGCGCTGGACCGCTTCGTAGACCACCGACGACGGGTCGGCCTTGTCGGGGCCACGGACCACCTCTGCGCCGGCCCGTTCACCCCAGACCTGGAGTTGCTCCACGGCGGCTGCCCGAAAGGTGTCGCCGGCGGCCAGCATGACCCTCTTGCCCTCGCCGGTGAACTGGGACGCCAGCTTTCCGATCGTCGTGGTCTTTCCCACGCCGTTCACCCCGATCACCATGAGCACGGTGGGCTGTCCGCCGGAGGGCAACGGTGGACACTCGAGTTCGAGGGTCCCGCGAACCAGCTCCTGCAGCTTGCTCCGCACCGCTTCGGGGTCCGAGGTCTGCGTATTCCGAAGGGCCTCCAACAGCCGCGTGCTGGTGCGCACGCCCATGTCCGCGGTCACCAGCAGGGCCTCCATCTCTTCGAACAAGTCTTCGTCCACAGAGGACCGCGAGAAGAGCAGGTCGTTGAGGCGAGCCATGAAGCCCTTGCGGGTCTTGGCCAGACCGGACCGAAGGGTCGCCGCCGGCTTTTCGGGAGCCTCGGCAGCGGGCGGGGCCGGGGCCTCGGCGGCAGGCTGTGAAACCGGTTGCACCGCGGTCGAGGGCGGCGCTTCGGTGGACTGCGCCTGCCCAGTCCCGGTCTTCGAGGATTTCTTTTTCCGGGCCCTCTTCTTGGCCTTCGGGCGGGGCGTGGGCTTCGCCGCCGGTTCGGGCTCCGCCGAGGGCGCGTCGGCCTGGGCTGAATCGCCCACGGTGGTCTCGGCAGCCGCTTCCCCGGTCTCGGAAGCGACCGGCATAGCCAG
>DAPKRQ010000133.1:0-9679 GCA_031800475.1 Myxococcales bacterium LLY-WYZ-16_1 | reverse complement strand
GCAAGCCCAGGAAGGTCGACCACATGGCGCGGGTCGGGGGCGCCGCGTGGGGACGGGGACCAGATGCCCAAGTTTCGAACAAGTTTTGACCGAGAGTGTCCAGGATGGACCGGAGGGCGAACGGTCCGCATGGCCCGCGGCCGGCATCCGGTGGAAAACTTCCCGACAGAGGCGTCGAGGGAGGGGAAAGAGAGGTTCGGGGCTTGCCAGACGAACATTGGACAATCCATGAACGGCGCGCGGAAAGCCGCAGTGATGGGACGGGGATGCACATGACGGGTTCACCGGAGGCGGCCGCGCCTCGAACCTCGGACCGCCAGACGACGGGCCAAGGCGAAAGCGAACCCGAAGAAGTCCTGCTGGAGCAGGTCAAGGCGCTGATGCTTCGGCTGGCGGCGGGCCAGCGTTTCGAGCGCCTCGGGGCCATCGTGCAGGAGCACCTGTTCACCGGCGGCAAGCGCTTGCGGGCTCGCCTGGCCCTGGACGCGGTTCGGTGTCTCGGGGGTGACCCCGAGATGGGGGTCGCTTGGGCGGCGGCCTGCGAACTGCTGCACAACGCAACCTTGGTCCACGACGACCTGCAGGACTCGGACCCGATCCGGCGCGGACACTTCACCGTGTGGATGCGCCATGGTCGACCCCAGGCCATCAATGCGGGGGACTTGCTGCTGATGCTGCCTTTCGTGGCCATCGAGCACGTTCCGGCGGACGACGGGGTCCGCTGGCACCTGGCCCGGGCCGTGGCCCGTCGCGCCGAAGAGACGGTCCGCGGGCAGTCCCTGGAGATGTCGCTGCTCAGCGGCGGGCAGTGGGATTGGGAAGCGTACGCCGAAGCGGCCCGCGGCAAGACCTCGGCCCTGATGACGCTGCCCGTGCACGGTGCAGCCCTGTTGTGCGAGCGGTCGCCGGAGCGGTCGCAGCACCTGTCGGACGCCTTTCGCGACGTGGGCCTGTTGTTTCAGATCCAGGACGACGTGGTGGATCTGTTCGGCGACAAGGGTCGAGGCGAGCGAGGGGGCGATCTGAAAGAGGGCCGCGTCAGCGCCCTGGTGGCCGCCCACCTGGAGCGGGAACCCAACGACACTGCTTGGCTCGTCGCGACATTGAGCAGGCCTCGCGAAGAGACCACCGACCGCGAAATCGAAGAGGTGGCCCAACGTTTCGAACGAGCGGGAACCCTGGACGCCGTCTTGGCCCGCATCGACCAGTTGCAGGCGGGCACGCGCGAAGCGCTCGCCGACGAGCCGAGCATTCTCGAAGTGGCCGAGCGCCTGATGAAGCTCTCGCTACGCCCCATCGACCACCTGATGCAGGGGCGGAACCGTCCGGAGGAATCATGACCCACAACGACTCGAATGCGCCCGCGGTGGTGATCGGCAGCGGATTCGGGGGCCTGGCGGCCGCCATTCGCCTGCGCGCCATGGGGCACCCAGTCACCCTACTCGAAGCCCGTAACCAATTCGGTGGACGGGCCGGTGTATTCAAACGAGACGGGTTCGTCTTCGATGCAGGGCCGACGGTCATCACCGCACCCTACCTCATCGAAGAGCTCTTCGATGCCGTAGGTCGGGATCGAAAAGACTACGTAGACTTGCTCCCGGTGGACCCGTTCTACCGAATCGCTTTCCACGACGGGTCTTCGTTCGATTACGTGGGCGACGAAGAACGCCTGATCTCCGAGATTCGCCGGTTTAGCCCCGAGGACGTCGACAACTACCAGCGCCTGGTGAAGCACATTCGACAGATATTCGATATCGGCTACACCGAGCTGAGCGACGTCCCGTTCGACAAGCTGACCGACATGCTCAAGGTCGTGCCGGATCTGGTTCGTCTGGGAAGCTACCGTTCGGTCTATTCGTTGGTAGCCAAATACATTCGCGACGAGCGACTCAGGCAGGTATTCACGTTCCAGCCGCTTCTCGTGGGCGGCAATCCTTTCAAGGTCACGTCGATCTATACCCTGATCCATTGGCTGGAACGAACGTGGGGTGTCCACTTCGCCAAGGGTGGTACGACGGCTCTCGTGCACGGCCTGGTTCGACTGCTGGAGGACGTGGGGGCCGAAATGCGGTTGAATGCCCCGGTGGACGAAATCGAGGTCGAAAACGGCCAGGCCAGGGCGGTCCGGCTCGAAAGCGGCGAACGGATTCCCTGCCGGTTCGTCGTTTCGAACGCGGATCCATCGTTCGTGTACAGCCGAATGATCGACGCGCGGCACCGCAAGACGCACACGGATCGGGCAGTGGGCCGAAAGCGCCAGTCCATGAGCCTGTTCGTCGCCTACTTTGGTACCGATCGGACCTATCCGGACTTGGCGCACCACACGATCGTGTTGGGGCCCCGCTACAAGGGCCTGTTGACCGACATCTTCGACCGTCGCGTCTTGGCCGAAGACTTCTCTTTGTACCTGCACGCCCCGACTCGGACCGACCCGGGCTTGGCCCCAGAGGGCAACGAGAACTTCTACGTGCTGTCCCCGGTTCCGAACCAACGGAGCGGGGTCGATTGGTCCGTGGAAGGTGAGCGATACCTCGAAAGGGTCTACACCGAGCTCGAGCGCCGGGGAGTGCCCGGACTTCGAGACCATCTGGTGACGTCGACCTTCGTCACGCCGGATTACTTTCAAAACGAGCTGCGGTCGGTGGATGGAGCTGCTTTCGGGCTCGAGCCCGTGCTCACCCAGTCCGCATGGTTTCGGTATCACAACCGCTCCGAAGACGTGGACGGCCTGTATTTCGTGGGCGCGAGCACCCATCCGGGCGCCGGCATCCCGGGGGTCTTGTCCACGGCCAAGGTCATGGAGCGCCTGGTGCCGCGGCCCGAGCCGGGCGGGGTGCACGAGGTGCCCCACTCTCGGAGAGCGGCCGGATGAGCGACCTGGCCCCAGCGCACTTTCGGACGGTGCTGGCGGCCGGTTCGAAGTCGTTTTCGCTGGCCTCGCGGTTTCTGCCCGCCGGCCGTCGAGACGACGCGGCGGTGGTGTACACCTTTTGCCGCACGGTCGACGACACGGCGGACGAGGCCAGCGATCCCATTCGAGCCCGGGAAGAGCTTCAGCAGGTCCGGGCGGATCTGGAGGCAGGTGCTTCGACGCGCCCCGTGGTTCGAGCATTTCTCGAGGTTGCGAACCGCCGAGGCATCGACCTGCTCGCGGCCCAACATCTGGTCGACGGTGCCCTGTCCGACCTGGCGCCCGTCGGCTTTCGGACCGACGCGGAGCTCATCCGGTACTGCTACCAGGTTGCGGGCACCGTCGGCCTCATGATGTGCGGCGTCCTGGGGGTCCGATCGACCCAGGCTTTTCCTTTCGCGGTCGACATGGGGATTGCCATGCAGCTGACCAACATCGTCCGCGACGTACGCGAAGACGCTCTTCGAGGTCGGGTCTATCTGCCCTCGACCCGGTTGACGGAAGTCGGGCTCGAGCGGGAACGACTGGTGGAAGCGGCCCGCGCCAGGGAGCACCTTCCGGAGCTCGCGCCCGTGGTTCGGGACCTGTTCGAGATGGGCGAGCGCTACTATCGCAGCGCGGACCGGGGCCTTCGATACATTCCCGCCCGGCCTCGCTGGGCCATTTTGGTGGCCTCGCGCGTGTATCGCCGAATCGGCTGGCGACTCGTGATGCGGCACGGTGCCCAGCCGATGCACGGTCGCACCGTCGTCCCCCAACGGGAAAAGCTGTGGGTGGCCGCCACGGCGCTGGTGTCCGGGTTGAACCCGGCTCGATGGGGCTGTACGGCCCCGCCGGTCCACCAAGCAGACCTGCACACGGGACTTTCCGACTTGCCCGGGGTGAACCGCCGAGCCGTGGCCATGCGCCCCCGGCTCGAGGCGGTGACGTGAGCACGTTCGCTCCGGCCCCAATTCCGTCCCCGTTCGACGCCACGCCTCGGGTGGTTCGCCACGGCGACGGGGACCGAATTTTCGTGGCTCTTCACGGTTGGTCCGGCTCCCACCGTTCGTTCGACCCGTTGCTCCCACACCTGCCGCCGGGCGCCACGCTATGGTCCTTCGACCAGCCCGGGTTTGGCCGAACGGCCTCGCCGCCGAAGTGGGAGCTGCCGACTCTGCTCGACCTGCTCGAGCCGGTGGCGCAGGCCGACGATCGCCCGTTCACGGTACTCGGCGTCTCGGGAGGAGCCATCGTGGCCCTGCTGTGGGCCCTGCGCCTCGAGCATCGGGTGGAGCGTCTGGTCTTGCTCGACCCCTTCGCGTTCGTGCCGTGGTACTTTCGGATCTTCACGCTGCCCGTGTTCGGCACCCTGCTGTACTTTGCGGTGTTCGCGAACCCTTTGGGCCGTACCCTGACCAACGCCGGCTTGAAGCCACACCGCACCACCTACGACGATCTGGTGGGCGGCTTTAGAGGGGCGCGCCACTTGGATAATCTGAGGTACCTGCGCTGCTTGAGCCGCGCGGTGACGGTGACGCCCGAACGGATTCCATTCGAGGGTCGCGTGGACATATTGTACGGAGAACGTACGTTTCGGGCCGTGCGTCGTTCGCTGCCCTTGTGGAAGGCTGCCTTGCCCCAGGCACGATGCATCGAGGTTCCCGGGGCTGGGCACCTGCCGATCTTCGAAGCCCCCGAGGCGGTGGCCAAGCGCGTGTTCGAGCCAGACTGAAGGACGGTTGGCGGCCCTTTCAGGGGACCGACAGGGGCAGGGTGAGTCGTCGAACTTCATCGCCCTCGCTCTCGGTCAAGTCGGGGACCAGCCGGCGCAGAACCGCCGGCAGGTCCATTCCGCCGAACCGGCGTGACCGGGCTCCAGCCGACCCATGGACTTCGGCCCGAAGCGGCGCATCGTGAATCTCCAGATGGACCGGGCCCGTACCCTCGGCTCCGGCGGCCCAAACCAGGGCGAGACGGAGCGCATGAACCAGCAGGCGTGGATCTTCGACGGCGCGACAGCCCGGCGACACATCCGCGTGGATCTCCAGCTGGGGATGCTCTCGAAGCGCACCGGCCACGGCCTTCCGCACCAGGGGAGCCAGGTCGACCAACTCGGGCTGCGGCACCACGGGCCGCAGCACCACCTGCACTTCGTCGAGTCCGTCGCACAGCAGCCGCAAGCGATCTTGCATCTGGCCCAGGATCTCTGCTTCGGGTCCCTTCGCTGCCGATGCCAAGACCGAAAGGGCGGCGCTCACGGACGAAAGAGGATTCTTCAGGTCGTGTACGAACGCGGCAATCCGGCCCTCGCTGGTCTGAGCCTCCGTCCGGACCAACCAGACCATTCCGTCCAACCGGACGCCCCGGATGGGACCATCGGGGGCTCGTCCCGTCAGAACCCGACGGTGGGCCTGGCCCCATTCGTCGGTATCGGCCGAGGACAGGGTCAGCGGGGCAGCTTCCGAACGGTCCAGAACGCGACCGGACAGGTCGACCCGCATGAACGGGAGGCCGAGTTCCCGGAGGACCTCGACCGCCCGTTCGGGGGACGTGGAGGCGTTCATCGCTCGGTCAGGCGGCGCTTCGGGTCCCGGTCTTCCAGCGAGAACTTCTCGATCCGGTACCGCACCTGGTCTCGGTTCATCCCCAGCAGGGCGCCCGCCCGGGTTCGGTTTCCGTTGGCGCGTTCCAGGGCCTGAATCAGCAGCTTTCGTTCGAGCTGCTGAATGTCGATGCCCTGTGCCGGCAGGTTGTACGAACCGTCGTGCTCGGCCGGAGCCTCGGACAGCTCGAACGCTTCCGCGTCCAACATCTGTCCATCACTCAAGAGAACGGCCCGTTCGATGCTGTTTCGAAGCTCCCGGACGTTCCCCGGCCAGTGGTAGGCCTCGAGCCGCGCCAAAGCCGCCTCCGAGATTCCCGAAAGCTGCTTCGAGAACTCTCGGTTGAATTGGTCCACGTAGTAGTGGGCCAAAAGCTTCACGTCACCTTTTCGCTCCCGAAGGGGGGGGAGCTTCACCGTGAGCACCGCCAGTCGGTAGTACAGGTCGTCTCGGAACGTGCCGGCTTCGACCCGTTCGCGGAGATCGACGTTGGACGAAGCCACGATGCGCACGTCGCTTTGCAGATCCAAGTTGCTGCCGAGCCGTCGGAAGGAGCGCTCCTCCAAGAAACGGAGCAACCGGGCTTGCACGTCCGGTCCGATTTCCGAGATGTCCTCGAGAAACAGGGTCCCTTGATCAGCGCGCTCCAACAGGCCCCGCTTCACCCCGTTGGCTTCGGCAAAGGCGCCCGGTTCGTGGCCGAACAGCTCGCTTTCGAGAAGCTGCGCCGGCAAGGCCGAACAGCTGATGCTGAAGAAGGGCCCGGACTGTCGACCGCTGCCTCGGTGGATCGCCTTGGCTGCCAGACCCTTGCCCGTGCCGCTCTCTCCGGTCACCAAGACCGTCGCGTTCGGGCTGGCGGCGATGCGCTGAAGCATGTCCTTGACCTCCTGGATCGCCACGGAATCGCCGATCATCGGGTCGTTCTGGGTCTCTCGGTGAACCTGCCGGAGCTCTCGCCGCAGTCGGGTGGTGTCGAGAGCGCGCTGGACCGTCTCCACCACCTCGTCCAAGTCGAAGGGCTTGCCCGCGTAGTGGAACGCCCCTTCCTTCATCATGTCGACGGCGTGGGGAACGCTGGAGTGGGCGGTCAGCATGATGATCGGCGTCGAGGGGTCCAGGCTCCGCAGTTGTCGAAGAACGTCGTGCCCGTTGATGTCGGGAAGCAACCAGTCCAGGAGCACCAGGTCGCAGCCCTTCCGGAAAAGCTCGATGGCGTCGGCGCCGGTGCTGGCTTCGACCACGTCGAAGCCCTCGTCCGCCAAGCGCTGCTTGAGGGACCAGCGGATCAGCTGCTCGTCGTCGACCACGAGGACTCGGGTCGAGCGGGGTTGGTGGTACTCGGAAGTTGGGGGGGTGTTCACGGTTACGGTCATTTCTTCTCCTCGCGCGACGGCCCGAATTCGGGGCAAAATGCCCCGGCGGTTCGGCGGCGGGGCAAGAACACCCAACCGCCGTTCCGCTGCGCGCCCTGGTTTCGGGCATTTGGGACGGGCACCGTCACGATGACGGAGACAGGAGCAACCCCCGTGCCGAAACTCTCGCGCGGATCCTCACCCCAACGGCAAGCTTTCAGGCGAGGGTTCCACGCGGCCGGGGAGCGACGGAGTCGGTCGCGCCCTGGAAGAACGATCGGACAAGCGCTCACTCGCCCCAGGTGCGATCCCGTTCTTCCCGGATGTACATGGTGACCGATTCCCAAGCCGTCAGCACCGGAGCGTGGAGCGACTGGCTCAGGCTGCGCATCTTGGGGTTTCTGCCGGCTTCGAGCGGTTCGCTTTGGCCCAGCTTGCCCTGGCCCTCGAAGGTCGCAAGTTTCGGGTTGAGGACACCGGCGCCGTCGACGCTGCGGTGAAGGGCGAGTCCTTGGATCTTTCCGGTCTCGTCCATGGCCACCGCCAGCTGGCCGGAAGTGCCCTCGTGGGAAAAGGGTACGAACACCAGGTAGCCGATCTTCATGTCTTTGTTCAACTCGTCGAGCAGGATCGGGTCCTGTGGTACGAACGACAGGTTGCCTTCTTCGCCGTCCACTCGAAAGAAGGTATAGACCCGATGACTGAGGTCTCGGGGGACCCGACCGAGGGCGTCTTTCAGGCGCCCCACCCCGAATTTGTCGATGGTGTACTCCTTGTGGATGTATCGCGCTGCTTCGGCAAAGAAGTCCGCGAGGCGCAGGTGCCGGGTGCGGGCGAAGGCGACCATGTCCCAGGCATCGAGAAACGACACGGGGTCCGGGTCGAAGCTGGGTCCGCCCGGACCGCACTGCCCCTTCATGAACTGCGCATGAAGCTGGGCGTCCACCCGGGCGTTCCAGGTGGCGGGGTCTAGGGTGGCTCGCGCCATCTCGGCGCCGCACATCTCCGTGAACTGCGTGCGTCCGTGGATCGGGTCGCCCACGAACAGTTCGGGCTTCGGGGTGGCCGACAGGACGAGAAAAGCCAGTGTTTGCAACATGATGGGTCTCCGCGCCGCGGGCGGCGTCCCCCGGGGCTACCAGGGGCGACCTGGACGGGCAAGCGGGCGTCCAGGCTGGATGCCTTGCCCGGGTTCGACGCCCGTGTCCCTATCCGCGCATGGACCTGAGCGCGCCCTGGCGTTTCGGGCTCCGGGACCTGCGCCGTGCCCTGCAGGCGGGCCGGATCCGGCCCCTGGACGGGGTCGAAGCGGCCCTCTGGGCCCGGCTGCCCGCTTGGAACGCCTACCGCTGCATCGACCCGGACGCCGGTCGCAGGGCCGAAGGCCGCAGCGGTCCCTTGTCCGGATTGCCCCTATCTTTGAAAGACGTGTTCGGCTGTTCGGGTTTCGACACTTTCGGCGGAAGTCCTCGGGCGCTCCCCGAAAGCTACGAGCGGCCCGGGCCCTTGGTTCGCCGGCTGCTCGAGTTGGGGGCGCCGATTGTGGGCAAGACCCATACGGTCGAGTTCGCATTCGGGGGCATCGGCAGCAACGACCACTGGGGCACTCCGCTGAATCCGCGGCATCCCGAAGCGGTGCCGGGCGGTTCGACGAGCGGCGGCCCAGCCAGTCTTCTGGAGGGCTCGGCGCACCTGGCCTTCGGAACCGACACGGCTGGATCCATTCGGATCCCGGCCAGTTTCTGCGGAGTGGTCGGCTTCAAGCCGGGTCCGGGGCACTGGTCTACCGAAGGGATCGTCCCTCTCAGTCCGACCCTGGACGTACCCGGCGTCATGGCCCGGACGGCCGACGACCTGGCTCTCGCGGTCTCTTGGATCGACGGCACTGAAGCGAGTCTCGCGCCGGAGGTCGCGCCGCAGCAGCTGCGACTCTCGGTGCTTCCGAAGTTTCTCGAGGACGCCGATGCCGACGTGGCCGCCGCCGTCGAAGATGCGGTTTCCAGGCTCGGACGGGCCGGGGCCGTGGTCTACAGTCGAAAGATTCCGGAGCTGTCCGCGTCCCTTCGACTGTTCGCGAAGGGCACGGTCACCGGTACCGAGTTCGCGAGCTACATGCGGACACATTTGGCCCCGTGGGAGGCGCTCCTACAGCCCAACGTCCGCCGGCGCGTCGAAAAGGGCGCGCAGGTCAGCGGGGCCGAGTACATTCGCCGGCGCCGTCGAATCGACCGGCTCGGGGCGAAGGCTCGGGCTCGATTCGGATTCGGGGAGCTGTGGCTGCTGCCGACCACGCCCGGCACGGCCCCGAGCCGCCGGGCTGTGACGGCTCCCGAGGTCTACGATGTCGAGAACCTTCGGGCCCTCCGAAACACCAGCCTGGCGAACGGCCTGGGCCTGTGCGCCACCAGCTTGCCGCTCCGCACCGCATCGGGGGCGCCGGTGGGCTTGATGATGATGGCCCCGGGTGGAGCCGAGCTCTTCCTCCTCGAAGCCACCCGGGCGGTCGAGCAGGTCTTGGGCTCGGCCCGCGACCTCTTCGATCCTCCCGACCGTACCGCAACGCCCCCCGACTGAATGCCGCACCCCGCATCCGCCAACCCGAGCCTTCTCGAGCCTGCGGCCTCGACCTGCGGCTCACCGTGCACTCGGCGGTCTGAAGCCTGGGAGGCGGGACCCGCGGTGCAACCGGCAGTCTGAAGCCTGGGAGGTGGGACCCGCGGTGCAACCGGGGGCACCGGCGGGGGCGTCGGGGGCACGGCGCCTGCGGGGCGCCGCGTTTCAAAAGACCGTGGGCCCGCCTCACTGGGGACCCCGAAAGGCCTCACTCC